>JAVJPD010000584.1:0-1321 GCA_040216475.1 Rhodospirillales bacterium | reverse complement strand
CTCGAACATTTCCCGGGCTTCGCGTAACGCCAACGAAAGAATTTCGCCGTTTTTCTCCCAATTCTGACTAACCGAGGACTGAGAATGGATGTCATGCGGCAGCATGTCGATGGTGATCTCGCCGGTGTCGTTGCCCGTTGCCATGATCAGGACGCGCTCGATCACGTTGCGCAACTCGCGCACGTTGCCCGGCCAATGATAGGTTTGCAATGCGATCAGGGCATCGTTGGCGACGTTTCGCGGCTGTTGACCGAGGGTCGCCGTCAGCCGGGCCATGAAATGCGCCGTCAGATCGGCGATATCGGCGCGGCGTTCGAGCAGCGACGGCACCGTGATCGGAACCACGCTCAGCCGGTAGAACAGGTCTTCGCGAAACCGGCCGTCCTCGATGGCTTTCTTGAGATCCGTCGTGGTGGTGGCGACGACCCGCACGTCGACTTCGACGGTCTTGCTGCCCCCGACCCGTTCGAAGATTTGTTCCTGCAAGACCCGCACGATCTTGCTCTGGGTGCCGAGCGGCATGTCGGCGACTTCGTCGAGCAGTAAGGTGCCGTTATGGGCGGCTTCGAACTTGCCGATTCGCCGGCTTCCCGCGCCGTCCGGCGAGGCTTCGGTGCCGAACAGCTCGATTTCCATGCGTTCGGGCTGCATGGTGGCGCAGTTCAAGGCGACGAACGGCCCGTTGGCGCGCTTGGACTGTTGGTGCAGCAGGCGGGCGATGATTTCCTTGCCCGCGCCCTCGGGGCCTGCGATCAGGACGCGGCTGTTGGTCGGCGCGACCTTGGCGATGGTCTGGCGCAACTGGTTGACGCTCGGCGAACTGCCGATCAGGACCGTATCCTGATCGGTGCGCGAGCGCAGTTCCTCGTTTTCGCGGATGAGACGCGCGGTTTCGATGGCGCGTTCGACCAGGAGCACAAGCCGGTCCGCCTTGAAGGGCTTTTCGATGAAATCGTAAGCGCCGATCTTGATCGCCTTGACGGCCGTTTCGATGGTGCCGTGGCCGCTGATCATTACCACCGGCACGTTGGCGTGATGTTTCTTGATTTCGGCCAGGATGCCGAGTCCGTCAAGTTCGCTGCCCTGCAGCCAAATGTCGAGGATCACCAGGCTCGGCGGCCGCGCGGCGATGCTGGCGAGCGCCGAGTCGCTGTCCGCGGCTTCCCGGGTTTGATATCCCTCGTCTTCCAGAATACCCGACGTCAGCACGCGAATATCGGCTTCGTCGTCGACGATGAGAATATCATGAGCCATGTGTTTTTAACCCCGTCGCTACGGTCAAGGGGTCCTTGTCCCTGTCTGTTGCCGGCTGGGTATGGTC
>JAVJPD010000583.1:0-4075 GCA_040216475.1 Rhodospirillales bacterium | reverse complement strand
TGATCGGGATCGGCCAGAACACGCCGTTCGAGAGCTTCATCTCGCCGCAGGCGCCGCGCCAATCGGCTTCGTTCATGAACCCGTCGATCGGCGTATAGGCCCCCATCGCCAACATGATGACGTCGGAGGTCTCCCGGCTCGTCATCGGGACCTGCTTCAGGGACTTCGCCCTCTTGAGCATATCGGCCCGTTCCGCTTCCGGAGCCAATAACGGCTTCAGTTTCCCGCCGCCGTGCGGCGCCACCAACTCAGACATCGATTCTCCCCTTCAAGAGCTGTTCACAACCATATGAATATCAATAACTTCCGCTCGATCCGTCTGCCGAAGGCCGCCACGCAGCCATGCCGCCCCCGGCCCGAATTATATTTAAAGAATGCCCTTTCCCACAGTAGCCCGCCGGGTGGCCGCCCGGGGGATGGAGAGCGCGGGAAACAGCCTTCTCCAGCCTGATCGAGAACACCAGATACCACGAAATTCGTGGCGTTGTACCCTCTAAAATTATATTTTGCTTATATACGAATTTAGTATAGAAAGTGTCCAACAAAACGCAAAAACCCTGCCTTCCGGGGTTGGTTCTTAATTCTTCATGGTATTGGGGGCAATTTAATGTTCACCATCAATCCCTTCGCCGAGCTTTCGGCACTCATACCGCCTGTCGTGATGCAAACGTATGTCGCCATCATGATCGTCTTGGTCGTCGGCGGAACGCTGTTCGACATCGTTCATAAGAAGAGCGCCAAATACTTCTTCCAAAACTGGCGGAACGCCGAAAAGAACGCCAAGCGGAAGGTCGGCGGCGGAAAAATGGTTTCCTTGGCGGTTGAGACCGCCGTGTCGGAAGTCATGACGTCCAGCGAATTCTGTAATCCGAAACGCCGAATCGCCCACCTCCTGACCATGTACGGCTTCATCGCCTATGTCGTCGCCACCGTCATCATGGTGTTTTCCTATCCGACCACCAGCACACCCACGCCCCCCATCCTGCCTCAGCTTTGGTATATCGGCGCCTTGATGGTCTGCCTCGGCGGCTATTGGTTCTGGTTTTTCATTCGGGTCGACGTCCTGGCCGAAGGGAACTCGCCGTTCCGCCTGGTCCGCGCCGATCTGTTCATTCTCTCGCTTCTCGCCAGCGTGACGTTCGGCCTGATTTGGGCCTTCGTGCAGGCGTCGGGCGATGCCGGTTGGGCGAAAGTATTCCTGGGTCTTTATCTGCTCGCGACGACGGTCCTGTTCGGATCGATTCCCTGGTCCAAGTTCTCGCACATGTTCTTCAAGCCCGCCGCGGCTCTCCAGAAGAAAGTCGCGGAAGCGAACGAGACCCGGAGCAATCTGCCGGCGCCGGTCGACAAGCCGGCCACGCTGGGCGACCCTCGCCAGCAACCCAACCATTATTAATCAGCCCCTGATTGGTCTTCGATACAGGAGATAATAAAACATCATGCCAACATTTGTTTATATGACTCGTTGCGACGGTTGCGGACATTGTGTCGATATCTGCCCGTCCGACATCATGCACATCGATACCACCTATCGCCGTGCCTATAACATCGAGCCCAATTTTTGTTGGGAATGTTATTCATGCGTGAAGGCGTGCCCGCAGCATGCGATCGACTGCCGCGGCTATGCCGACTTCGCCCCCTTGGGCCACAGCGTCCGGGTGCTCCGCGAGCCGGAGAAAGGCACGGTTTCCTGGAAGATCAAGTTCCGCGACGGCCGCGAGAAGGATTTCGTGTCGCCGATCCGGACCACGGCGTGGGGCACGATCAAGGGGCCGGCCGAATACGATGCGCCGAAGCCAGAAGACATGAACGCCCAGGAACTGGCGCACGAGCCTGAATATCTCAAAATCGACGGGGGACTGCCCGCGTTACGTCCGGATCAACTCAAGCAGGGAGTCGTCTAATGGGTCTGTTCTCGGGGAGAAAAACGATTGTCGTCGATTCGGACGTTCTCGTCATCGGCGGCGGTTTCGGCGGCTGCGGTGCCGCCTACGAATCCCGGTACTGGGGTCGTGATAAGAAAATCGTCATCGTCGAAAAGGCCAACATCGAGCGCAGCGGCGCCGTCGCCCAGGGCCTGTACGCGATCAACTGTTACATGGGCATGCAATGGAACGAGAACCAGCCGGAAGACTTCGTCGCTTACGCCCGTAACGATCTGATGGGTCTGGTCCGCGAGGATCTCGCCTACGACATCGGACGTCACGTCGATTCGACCGTTCATAAGTTCGAGGAATGGGGCCTTCCCATGATGCGCGACCCGGAAACCGGCCGCTATCAGCGCGAAGGCAAGTGGCAGATCATGATCCACGGCGAAAGCTACAAGCCGATCGTCGCGGAAGCCGCCCGCAAGGCCGCCACCGAGGTCTACAACCGTATCATGGTCACCCACCTGCTCACGGATAAGAAGAACCGCAACCGGGTCGCCGGTGCCGTCGGCTTCAATGTCCGCACGGGCGATTTCTACGTATTCCGCTCCAAGGCGGTCGTCGTCGCCGCCGGCGGCGCCTCGCATATCTTCAAGCCGCGTTCCGTCGGCGAGGGCATGGGCCGCACCTGGTACGCGCCCTGGAGCAGCGCATCTGCTTACGGCCTGCCGATCGAGATCGGCGCCAAGATGACGCAAATGGAAAATCGGATCGTGCTGACCCGCTTCAAGGACGGCTACGGCCCGGTCGGCGCCTACTTCCTGCACCTCAAGACCTACACGCAAAACGCCTACGGCGAGGAATACGAATCCAAATGGTACGAAGACACCAAGAAGCTGGTCGGCGATTACGTCGATCGTCATCCGGTGCCGACGTGCCTGCGTAACCACGCCATTCTTCGCGAAGTCGCCAACGGCGGCGGCCCGATCCGCATGGTGACCAAGGAAGCCTTCCAGGACCCGCACAAGGAAACCGTGGGTTGGGAAAACTTCCTCGGCATGACCATCGGCCAGGCGGTCGTGTGGGCGTCGCAGAACATCGACCCCAAGGAGATCAACCCCGAGCTGACCACGTCCGAGCCCTACGTCATGGGTTCGCACGCGACCACGTCGGGGGCTTGGTCGAGCGGTCCGGAAGATTACGCGCCGCCCGAATACAAGTGGGGCTACAACCGCATGACGACCGTCGAGGGCCTGTTCGTCGCCGGCGACGCCAGCGGCGGCACGCCTCACAAGTTCTCCTCGGGTTCCTTCACGGAAGGCCGCATCGCCGGCAAGGCCGCGGTCAACTACGTGAACGACTTGGGCGAAACGCCGCAAGTCGACGAAGCCGAACGCAAGAAGCTGGAAAAAGAGATCTTCCAGCCGATGGAGAACTACGACGTCGGCCGCAACGAAATCGTCGCCGGCACCGTTTCGCCGAGCTACATCCTGCCGCTTCATGCGCTGCAGCGCCTCGAGAAGCTCATGGACGAGTACTGCGGCGGCATCTCGGTCAACTACATGACCAACGAGCCGCTGTTGATGCGCGGCCTCGAACTGATGGACATGCTGAAGGAAGACGCCGAGCACATCGGCGCCGACAGCCTGCATCAACTGCAACGGACATGGGAGTTCCGCCATCGCCTTCGCGCTTCCGAATGCGTGACCCATCACACGCTGTTCCGCAAGGAAACGCGTTGGCCGGGTTACTACTACCGGGGCGATCACATGAAGGTGGACGACGAAAATTGGCATTGCTTCACCCTGTCCCAGCTCGATCCGGAAACCGAAAAGTGGACCATGGAGAAGGCGCCGGTTTATCACATCGTCGACTAATCGGTCTTAACCGACCGGATTGTTCGCTCAATTAAAACCATAACGGGATACGCGAACGCGAACGCCGCTCTCTCACGAGAGCGGCGTTTTTTCGTTCCGCTACCCCAGCGTCACGTCGAGGAACATCATCACGACGAAGCCGATCATCAGTGAAAACGTCGCGTGGGTGGCGTAGCCCTTGCGATGGGTCTCGGGGATGATCTCGTCGCTGATCACGAACAGCATCGCGCCGGCGGCGAAAGATAGCCCCCACGGTAATAAGGCCGAAGACAGCGTGACGAGCGATATCCCGATGAACCCGCCGACGGGCTCGACCAGCCCGGTCAGCAG
>JAVJPD010000582.1:0-1038 GCA_040216475.1 Rhodospirillales bacterium | reverse complement strand
ACCGAATGCGCCGGCAACGACGGCGGGTTCTTCGATTACACCGAGAACCGCGGCAACGAAAAGCCGGTGATTCAGCGCGGCGGCGTCGACATCAGCGATTGGGCGACCAAGAACAAGGGCGCGAGTGCCGACGAGAACCGTTCCCTCAAGGGCGGCAACGCCACCAACATGTGCAGCGGCGGCGAATGGACCGGCACACCCTTGAAGGCGATCCTGGAGCGCGCCGGACTGAAGGATACCGCCGTCAGCGTGCGCCTGGTCGGCTGGGACGTCGGCACGCCGAGCGCGATGAAGCTCTATCGCGCCGCCGGTTCGCTCGACGTCGAGATCGCCCAACCCGGCGAAATCGCTTACGACAAGGCCCTGCCGATGGAGAAAGCACTCCACGAGGACACCATTATCGCCTGGGCGCATAACGGCGACGCGCTCCGCCACGTTCACGGCGCCCCGGCGCGCTGCGTGGTGCCCGGCTGGGCCGGCAACTGGTGGGTCAAGTGGCTGGAGCGCATCGAGGTCCACGATCACATGGTGCCGTGCTATCACCAGACCGAGTATTTCGTGTTCGGCAAGTCCCACGACGACCCCAACAAAACGATGATGACCGCCCTGGGCTGCAAAAGCATCGTCACCTGGCCGCGCGATCACGATTCGCCGGTCAAGGCGGGCGAACACCTCATTCGCGGGCTCGCCTGGTCGGGGGTCGGCGCGATCACCGGCGTCGAGGTCAGCCTCGACGGCGGGCAAAGCTGGCGAGACGCGCACGTGGAATATTCCCCCGACCGCTGGCTGTGGAAACGCTGGTCTTACGTATGGGACGCGACGCCCGGCACGCACAGCATCATGGCCCGCGCCCGCGACGAGGCCGGCCGCCTGCAGCCGGTGACGGCATGGAATTATCAGCTCAAGCACTTCGACGGCATCGTGCCGTCGGATGTCGAGGTGATCGCGTAATCCGTGATATTTCTAAAGCACCTGTTCGGCGGTCTTGTTCGCCGCAATGCCTTTTTGCTTCGGCGTTTCCTCGAGCACGGCGCGCAC
>JAVJPD010000581.1:0-2104 GCA_040216475.1 Rhodospirillales bacterium | reverse complement strand
CCCAACGTCAACACGATGCCGAGCGGCAGAGTCCGCCGCACGTCCCGTACCTCCTCGGCGACATTGACCATGTCCTCGAAGCCGATGAAGGCGAAATAGGCGAGGTAGGATCCGCCCAGGATGCCGAGCCAGGCAGTTGCCGTCAGAGGCGGAATCAGGTCCGGCGCCTTTGCCGGCAAATCGGCAAAGACGTCGCGGCCCACCCAAACGATCAGGAGCAATCCGCCGATCTCGACAACCGTTACCAGGGCGGCGGCGACGACGGATTCGCCGATGCCCCAGAACGCGAGCAGACCGAGGGCGGCCGCGACGACGATGACGGCCAGCCACGAAGGCGTCTCGATCATGGTGCCGAAATAGCCTGCGAAGCCGACGACCATCGCGGCGGCGGTAATGACGCCGTTGCCGATCACGAGAAAGCCCACGAATATCGCCAAGTCGCGCCGCTTCAATCCTTCGTGAACGTACACGGCCTGGCCGGCGCTTTGCGGAAAGCGCGACGACAATTCGGCGAAGCTGAATGCAGTCAGGGTCGCCAGCAGCACCGCCAGCATGAAGGAAAACGGCGCGTACAGGCCGGCCCGCCCGGCGACGCCGCCGATCAGGACGTAGATGCCGCCGCCGATGGTGGTGCCGAGCCCGTACAGGGTGATCAGGGGCAGGTTGAGCGAGCGTTTAAGTTGGGTATCCGACGGTTCAGGCATGGCGCCTTCGGCAATCGAGCGGTGACGCGGGCGAGGGTTACTTGCCGGGCATCATGCGCGTGAGCACGGTATCCTTGAGATGATAGTGATGATAGAGCGCGGCGCAAACGTGAATCGCGATCAGCATCCAGACGAGGGATTCGCCGCAGAAATGATGGAAGGCGTCGAGCGGGGCCTCGAAAGCCTTCCATGTCAGCCCCATCCAGCCCTCGACCACGGTTTTGAAAGCCGCCGTGCTCTTGAAGCTCGGGACTTCGAACAGATAGAACCATTTCGTGTTGGCGCCGGTCCCGAGATAGCCGGTCAGCGGCATCGCGATCATGAAGAAATACAGGCCGTAATGGCTGACTTTCGCGCATATTCGTTGCCATAACGGGCCCGCCGGCGGGTCTGGCTGCATATCCCAAAGACGGTACAGAACGCGCAGCAACACGAACACGGCGATGGTAATGCCGAAGGAAAAATGCAGTTGAGCGGCGATGATGTTCTCCGGCGTTTTCTTGACCGTGAACCAATGCCGGTAGTAAACCGCGCAATACGCACCCAGGAACAGAAGCGCGACGATCCAGTGCAAAGCTTGAGCGATCGCGCCGTAGCGTTCCTTGGTGTTTCGTGCCGCCATCGATGTGGTTCTCCTGCCGCCGGGTCCCGGCTTCGGCGCGATCATATCCGTGAACGCATATAAAGAAAACACTGGTAAATACCCGGATTCTTAGTCATTTTACGGGCGCTCACGGAAAAATGAATGAGCCGGTGACGGAGGAACCATGAAGCCCAAGATTACGCATATTGCGCTGAAAGTTGAGAATCCCGACCGGGCGGCGGCGGTGTTCAAGGACGTTTTCGGTTTCGCCGAAACGGATTGCCGGCGCAACGGCGATCATGTGTCGCTGCATCTGACCGACGGCGATTTCGATCTGGCCCTGGTGACGTTCGACTCGGAAGAGGACGGCAAGATGGGTTCGGCCGCCGGCAGCGGCCCCTGTATCCACCATTTCGGGATCGATGTGGATAATACTGAAGTATATACCGAGCGCCTTAAAAAAGCGGGCGCCGATATCCTCACCGACCCGACCCGGCCCGACGCTACCACCATAAAATTCACGGTTCCCGGCGGCGGCGGCATCGCCGAAATCGCTCCGGCGGATTGGCACAAACGCGAACAAGGTGACGGCTGAACCGTCACTGTCCGCTGATTAGCCTTTTATTCACGCCCCGGCAGCCCTAAAATTAACGCGGCTTCATTGTCAAAGGGATGCGTGTCATGGAAGGATCCATGGCTCAACCTGAAATGTTGAGCGAACCGTACGAAAGCCCGGCCGTTTGGCGGGGCGGCGATTTCAAGGGGGACGACTCCTGGATTCGTCCGTTCTCGGCGGAAGAAATCGAGGAAATTCGGC
>JAVJPD010000580.1:0-5091 GCA_040216475.1 Rhodospirillales bacterium | reverse complement strand
ATAGAGCCGATCATGGTTCGTCGGAATCAGCATTTTGGCCCATGTCAAATGGTTGGCAATTAGCGATTCGACAACCATGTGAATCGGCTCTAACTTATGGATGCAGATCGGATTCACATGATTTATCGGAACCGGACGGTGCTTCCGATAAATCATGATCCGATCTAGTGGCGTCTCCGTTCCGTTTCCCGTCGTAAAACAGTCAACCGCAGTAACCCGATGACCGATCCTCGAGCCTCCGCCGGTGCGCCGGTTTCCTGGCGCAGCCCCGTCGTGATCCTGGTTTGCGGCACGCTGATCCTGCTGTTCTCGGTCGGCATCCGCCAGACCTTCGGGCTTTTCATGGCGCCGGTCAGCGGCGATCTCGGCTGGGGGCGCGAGGTGTTCGCGCTCGCCATCGCGACCCAGAACCTGGCGTGGGGCTTGTCGCAGCCGTTCGTCGGCGCGGTGGCCGACCGTTTCGGCGCCGGCAAGGTGATCGCGCTGTGCGGGCTACTCTACACCGGCGGGCTTTACATGATGGCGACGACGCAGACGCCGGGCGAGATCGTTTTCAGTAACGGTTTCATGATCGGCTTCGCGCTCTCGGGCTGCGGCTATCCGGTGATCCTGGCGGTGATCGGGCGCAGCGTGTCGGAGAGCAAGCGCAGCCTGTTTCTCGGCATCGGCAGCACCGGCGGCTCGTCGGGACAATTGCTGATGATCCCGGTCAGCCAGTATTTCATCACCAACGACGGCTGGTCGATGGCGCTGCTGTACTTGATGTTCCTGTCCGCGCTGATCGTGCCGATGGCCGCCGTGCTGGCGGGCAAGGCGAGGGACGGCGCGCAGAGCGCCGCCGCGATGATCGACCAGAGCATCGGCGAGGCGCTGAAGGAAGCCAAAAGCCATTCGGGCTACGTTCTTCTCACCACGGGTTTTTTCGTGTGCGGCTGGCAGATCGGTTTCGTCTCGGCGCATTTTCCGGCGTACCTGGCCGACGAAGGCTTCTCCCCGGCCGTCGCGGCGGCCGCGCTCGCCCTGATCGGTTTCTTCAACATCATCGGCACGTTTTGCGCCGGTGCGCTCGGCGGCAGGTTCCGCAAAAAAACATTGCTGGCGGGGGTGTATTTCTTCCGCGCCGTGCTGTTCGCCCTGTTCCTGGTGCTGCCCCATACGGAAACCGGCATTTTGCTGTTCTCGGCGGCCATCGGGATCATGTGGCTGGCCACCGTGCCGCTGACCTCGGGCCTGGTCGGGCAGATGCTCGGCGTGCAGTACCTGGCGATGCTCTACGGCATTACCTTCATGAGCCATCAGTTGGGCAGCTTCTTCGGCGTCTGGCTCGGCGGGTATCTCTACGATACCACGGGATCGTACGAGGCGATCTGGTGGGGCTCGATCGTTTTGGGACTGATCGCCGCCGCGCTGCATGTCATGATCGACGACAAGAGCGTGGCGCGGCTGGCCAAGTCTACGAGTTGATCCACCCGAACCCGTTGGCGGCGATCCACAGAAAATTGACCGCGCCCAGGATCACGACCGCCTCGACGAAGCCGGTGTGGATGCGGATCGGCGTGCGCCGCACGATCCAGCGCCCGACGTAGGTGCCCGGGATTGAGCAGCAGCCGATCAGGATGCCGGCGGCGACGTGCTCGGGGGTCAGCAGGGTGAACTTGCCGAACACCACGGTTTTCAGGCAGTTGGCGACCAGGGCGATGGCCGTGATGGTGGCGATGAAGCGCTCGCCCTTGATGCCCGCGCCGAGCAGGAACGGCACCAGGAAGATGCCGGGCCCGACGGTCGGGCCCGCGATCAGCCCCCAGCCGCCGCCCGCCAGCATCAAACCGGTGTTGTTGACGGCGACGTTGCGGTTCTCGAGGAAGCGCCGCGCCGGCACCGAAATGACGAGAAAAGCCGCGAGCAGCAGCGCGATGGCCGACGTGTCCATGAAGCTGTAGACGGTGGCGCCGATGATGATGCCGGGAATGCCGAGGATCATCACCGCGCCGACCGGCTTCCATTCGATGCCGTGGCGGAAGATCCAGGTGCGCGCGATGTGGTCGATGAACATGCCGAGGGCCATCACCGGCACGATGGCCTTCACGCCGATGACGGGGGCGAGGAAAATCGCCAGCAAGAGCCCGCCGGCGAACCCGTTGAAGCTGTGAAAGACGCTGAGGCCGAAGGAGAGCGAGGCGATCAGGGCCAGGGTCCAGGGATCGAACCGGCCGATGATGTCGAGCGCGGTTTCAAGCAATCTCGAAGAGTCCGTCGATCTCGACGGCGACGCCGAGGGGCAGGGAGGCCGCGCCGACGGCGAAACGCGCGTGCTTGCCGGCCTCGCCGAACACGTCGGCCATCAGATCGGACGCGCCGTTGATGACCTTGGGGTGATCCTTGAAGCCGGGCGCGGCGTTGACGAAACCGCCGAGCTTGACGACCCGTTTGACCCGGTCCAGATCGCCGTTGCAGGCGGCGCGCGCCTGGGCGATGAGATTGAGGCCGCACAGGCGGGCCGCCTTGTAGCCGTCCTCCGCGCTCAAATCGCCGCCGACCGTGCCGATGTATTTCAACTCGCCGTTCCAGACCGTGACCTGGCCGGAGACGAACACCAGATTGCCGGTGATCGTGAAGGGCACGTAGTTCGCCGCCGGGGCCGCCGCCTTTGGCAGTTCGATGCCGAGCTCGGCGAGGCGCTGTTCGATGTGACCGGGCATGGTTCAGGGTCCTTTCCGGGGCGTTGCGGGAGGTGGGAGCGGTGAGTGTATCCGTTCAGACCTGAATGAGCGACTCCGCCGACGGCGCGCGGCAGACGGTATTCGAGCCTTTTTCTTCGAGGAGACGCTTGGCGGTAGCGAACTTGGCGTCGATGGCGTCGTCGCTTTGGTCGGGGTCGTGGTGGAACAGGCAGAGGGTCTTGACCTCGGCCCGATGCGCCAGGTCGGCCACTTCGCTGATGCGCGAATGGCCCCAGCCGATCTTGGTGTCGTATTCCTCGTCGGTGTAGGTCGAATCCGTGATCAGAACGTCGGCGCCGTAAACGAAATTAATGAGCTTTTGCAGATAGGAGGGATCGTGAAACTCGTTATCGGCCGGGAACAGTTCGTTGTCGGTGACGTAGCAGATCGAGCGGCCGTGATAGTCGATCCGGTAGCCGAGGCAATACCCGGGATGGCTCAACAGCATCGTCCTGACGGGAATATCGTCGATTTCGATGTCCTCTTCGCGCAGGTTGTGGAAGTTCACGCTGGCGCCGAATTCCTGGATGGTGATCGGGAAATAAACCCCGTCCATTTGCGCCGAAATCAGGTTCTCCATGGTCAGATCGCCGTGCGAAGCGCCGTAGAAATCGAAGGTATTGCCTTGGACATACAGCGGCACGAAGAACGGCAGGGCGTTGATGTGGTCCCAGTGGGGGTGGCTGATGAAGATCTTCCCTTTGATGCGGCGGCGTTTCTGCGTCATCAGCCAGTCCGAGAGCGCCTTGATGCCCGAGCCGCCGTCGAAGATGAAGAACTGGCCGCGGGGGAACTCCATGCTCACGCACGACGTGTTGCCGCCGTAGCGCAGCGATGTATTGCCCGGCACCGGCAGGGTGCCGCGCACGCCCCAGAACCGCACGTCGACCTTGTCCTCGACGATGCGGTTGATCTGGGCCAGGAAGGTGTCGGTGTTGAGGGGCTTGTTGAGGTAGCCGTCGGCGCCGAATTCGAAGGCGCGCTTACGGTCCATGTCGTAGGCTTTCGAGGACATGACCAGGACCTTGGTTTTTTCGAGGTCCTGGTTGCCGCGGATTTCCCGACACAGCGACAGGCCGTCGAGACCCGGCATCATCAGGTTGGCGGCGACGCAATCGGGCTTATGTTCGACGATGTCGGTCAGCGCCAAGGCGCTATCCAGGTACGACGAAACCGTATGGCCGGCTTCGGTCAGAATACCGGACATCAAGTCGATAGCGGCTTGATCCTCGTCGACCAGGTAGAACTTCAAGCTTGGACACCCCTTTTTTAATTTTTTGTTTGTGATTTGATATCAACACAAAACTTATAGCTAAACCGGCCTCGACCCCGTGGGGTGAGGCCAGCCTGATTTTTCCTTTGGAGCACGCGAGTGGGGCGCGAATTGTTATTCAAGATTCATAGAGAAAATCCGCACGCCCAGCAAGCGAACGTTCCAAGGATGGAATGTTACGGAGACGCCCGGATGTCTTTGGAAAAAACGCTTTTATTCAATGGATTATCGGATGACCTTGAAAACTTCCTTTAGAGCGCCGATATTTGATCCACAGAAAAAAAATGGGGTGGCGCCGGGCAAGTGAGGTCCCGGACGCACACCCCAAGTTTCCCAGGGAGGATCTCTGAAAGGCGGGTCCGTCGTCGGAGATCGGAATCCAAAAAAATGGGGCGGCGTTCGGGCAAGCGAGGTCCCGAACGCGCGCCCCAAGTTTCCCAGGGAGGATTCCGATCGTCCTGACAGCGTCATGAGCATCCGCTCGTACCCCCGCAGGTGTTGCACTTCAGGCAGGTTCCGTTTCGAACCAGCGTGAAGTTACCGCACTCACCGCAGGGATCGCCTTCATATCCACGCATCTTGGCTTCTCGAACCTTCTCGAGATTCCGGTCGACCTTGACCCGAACCTCGTCGTTGACCGTGACCAGGGTCGCGGCTTCGGCATTGACGGCAATGTCGTTGACGGCGGCGGCACCGACGCTTTTCGCCACGATCTCTTCCTTGACCGAAACGGCTTCCTTGGACCCTTTGATGACCAGCAGGTTGCCGCGCACGTAGCCTTGGCTGATCGCCTGCATGGCGCCGTCCCGCACGGGCAGGGCGCCTTCGTCCTCGCCCCGGCCCATGGTGTCGGGCAGGAGATCGTCCGGCGAAACATGGGCGAGATCGTTGCGGCCCAGGTAGGACACGGCAAGCTCGCGGAAGATGTAATCGAGGATCGACGTCGCCATCTTGATGGTGTCGTTGCCCTCGACGATGCCGGACGGCTCGAACCGGGTGAAGGTGAAGGCCTCGACGAATTCCTCCAGCGGCACGCCGTACTGCAGGCCGATCGAGATCGCGATGGCGAAATTGTTCATCAGGCTGCGGAAGGCCGCG
>JAVJPD010000579.1:0-1737 GCA_040216475.1 Rhodospirillales bacterium | reverse complement strand
GATGACGCGTCGATATGGATGTTTCCGTCAACCGCCGGGATTTGTTTCCGAGCATCGAGCCCTATGAGCGCGGCATGCTCGATCTCGACGGACGCCATCACATGTATTGGGAGCAATCCGGCAATCCGGACGGCATCCCCGTGGTGTTCCTGCACGGCGGCCCCGGCGCCGGCATCAGCCCGATTCATCGCCGGTTTTTCGAGCCCCATCATTACCGAATCGTCTGTTTCGATCAACGGGGGGCCGGCCGCTCGCGTCCGTTCGCCGATCTCACCGACAATACCACCCGGCATTTGATCGGCGATATCGAAACATTGCGGCAGCATTTGGGCATCGAGCGCTGGCTGGTGTTCGGCGGCTCCTGGGGTGCCGCGCTGGCGCTTGCCTACGGCCTCGCCCACCCCGAGCGCAGCCTCGGTTTCGTCCTGCGCGGCGTGTTCCTGGCCCGGCGCGGCGAACTGGACTGGTTCTTGAACGGCATGAAGACGGTCTTTCCGGAAGCCTGGCGCGCATTCGTCGAATTCCTGCCCGAAGCGGAACGTGAGACGCCGCTCGATTCCTACTACGCCCGCCTGACGAATCCCGATCCCGAAGTTCACATGCCCGCCGCGCGCGCCTGGAGCCGTTACGAGAATTCGTGTTCCAACCTGGTGCCGCAGAACAACGGCGGCAGCGGCAACGCGGCCCTCGCCTTGGCGCGTATCGAAGCGCACTATTTCAGGCACCGCATGTTCTTCGAGGACGGCATCCCCTTGAGCGACATCGGCGCGCTCCGGGACAAGCCCTGCTTTATCGTGCAGGGCCGCTACGACGTGGTCTGCCCGATCGTCAGCGCCGACGAGTTGGCCCGCGCCTGGCCGGAAGCGGACTACGCGATCGTTCCCGATGCCGGCCACTCGGCATTGGAACCCGGCATCCGCTCCGCCCTGATCGAGGCGACGGAGGCGTTCCGGGGCCTGAATGCCGCGTGATCGATTGATTTCGGGGTCTTTTACGCGCCGCCGCCGGGCCCGGCGCCGGGGTAATTTTCTTTGCAAGAATACGCCGAAGCCGTAAGATGCGCTCGCCGCGACGCTCACGGATACGCCCGGGGGGCGGCCAAAAGGGAAAGAGGGGGAATCTTTCGTGAACCGCAACACGTTCATCGCCATCACCGCGATCGTCGCGTCGTCATTCCTTAACGCGCCGCAGGCGCGCGCCGACGACCCGAGCTTCCTCGCCATCGGCGGCGGATACTTCGACGCCAACAAAAAAGTCAATACCGCGACCGAATTCCATCTCGAATATCATTCCGACTTCAAGTTCCTCGGCTTCAAGCCGTTCGGCGGCGTGATGGGCACGACCGACAAAAGCTACTTCGCCTATGCCGGCATCTGGATGGATATCTACTGGGGCAAGCGCATCGTCACCGGCATCAGCGTCGCGCCGGGCTATTATCACAAGGGCGACGGCAAGGATTTGGGCCACAAGTTCGAGATCCGCTCGCAGTTCGAGCTGGCCTATCGCTTCGACGACCGCTCGCGCCTCGGGCTGTCGATCTCGCACATGTCGAACGCCAGCGTGTCCGACAGCAACCCGGGCCAGGAAACCATCGCGCTGACGTATTACTACCCGCTCAGCAAGATTTTCGGGAAGTAAGCCCGGCGACGCCCCTCCGCGCAAGATATGCTATAAAGGCCGGGCATCGACAAAGCGCCCGTAGCTCAGTCGGATAGAGCACCAGATTCCTAATCTGGG
>JAVJPD010000578.1:0-5597 GCA_040216475.1 Rhodospirillales bacterium | reverse complement strand
GCATGGCCAACCCAAATCGTGGGGGGAGAAAAATTGAGCAATACGAAAGACGAAATCAGTCCCGTCATGCGGGGCTTGAGCGAATACATTGCCGACGCCCTGAACAAACCGCTGCCGCCCGAAGTGATGGAAAAGGCGAAGCAGCATTCGCTCGACACCCTGGCGGCGATGGTTTCGGGCGCCAAGATGCATCCGGGCGAAATGGCCATCAAATATGCCCGCCTGCAGGGCGGCGTGCCGGAGGCCGTGGTCGCCGGCAGCGATGTCGTGACCTCGGCGACCGTGGCCGCGCTCGCCAACGGCATGACGGCGCACGCCGACGAGACCGACGACTCCCATCTCGCCTCGCGCAGCCATCTCGGCTGCAGCGTGGTGCCGGCGGCGTTGGCGCTCGGCGAGAAGGAAGGCCGTAGCGGCGTCGAGATGATGCAGGCGGTGACGCTCGGTTACGACATCGGCGGGCGCATGACGCCGGCCTTGAACGTCAACCGGTTTTACGCGGCCGGCCACAGCACGCACACGTTCGCGCCGCTGTTTGGCGCCGCTTCCGCGGCCGGTGCGCTGGCGAAACTCACGCCCGATCAGGTGCGCTGGATGCTGTCCTACACCGCGCAGCAGGCGTCCGGCGTGAACTGTTGGGCGCGCGATGCCGATCACATCGAGAAAGCCTTCGACTTCGGCGGCATGGGCGCGCGCAACGGCGTCGCCGCCGTGACCATGGTCCAGGCCGGCTTTACCGGCGTCGAGGACGTGTTCTCGGGCCCGCGCAACTATTTCTTCGCCTTCGCGCCCGACGACGGCAAGCCGGAGTTACTGCTGGAAGCCTTGGGCGAGCGTTACGAGATCACGCGCACCAACATCAAGAAGTGGTCGGTCGGCTCGCCGATTCAGGCGGTGCTCGATTCGGTGCAGGCAATCATCACCGAGCAGGATCTGCATCCGGAGGATATTGCGAAAGTCGTCATCCGCATGTCGGACAACGAATCGCACGTGGTCGACAATCGGCACATGGCCGATATCAACGTGCAACACCTGGCATCGGTCATGGTCCTGGATCGGACGGTGTCATTCGTCACGGCGCACGATAACGAACGCATGAACGATCCGGATGTCCTGGCGGTCAAGGCGAAGGTCGCGTTGACGCCCGATCCGACGCTGGAGCGGCGCAAGCCCATCATCGTCATCAAAACCGTGAACGGCAAGGAGCACGAGCATCAAACGCTCGCCGTGCGCGGTACGCCGGATAATCCGATGACCCGCGAGGAAGTCGACGCCAAGGCGTATGATCTGTTCGCCGGCGTTCTCGGCGCAAAGAAGGCGCGTACGCTGATTGATACGTTCTGGGACATCGAGAACCTCAAGAACGTCCGCGACCTGCGCCCGCTCTTGATGCCTTGAGATCATCCGTTACGTCAGCACGATGCCGCCGTTGATCCGGAACGTTTGCCCGGTGATGTAGCGCGCTTCAGGCTGGCACAGATAGCGGATGATGTTGCCGATGTCGTCGGGTTCGCCTTCGAAGCCGACCGGCGGCAAGCCCTCGGCGTTCTTCGGCAGCGGCCCGGCCGACTTGGGTCGCTCGCCGCCGATGCGCCCCGGGCTCACGTTATTCACCGTGATTCCGCGCGCGCAGAATTCACTCGATAAACTCCGGCCCATCGCCTCGAGGCCGCCCTTGCCGGCGTGAACGTGCAGGCGTTCGGTGAAGCCGGCCAGATTGCCGTCGCCGGTAACGTTGATAATCCGGCCCCATTCGTTCTTCAGCATGTGCGGGATCGCCGCGCGGGAACACAGAAACGCGCCGTCGAGGATGATGTCGAGAACCCGCCGCCATTCGGTGAACGTCATCTCGAGGGTCGAGCCGCGGCCGCGGTCGGCGGCGTTGTTGACGAGAATGTCGAGTCCGCCGAAATCCTTCACGATGGCCGCGACCATATCCGTCACGTCTTTTTCGTTCGTCACGTCGGCGAGGTAGACGTTCGCGGTGCCGCCGAGGTTCTCGATCTCCTGCTTGGCCGCGTTGGCTTCGTCGGCCGAGCGGCGGGTGTTGATGGCGATGGCGGCGCCGTCGGCGGCGAGTTTCAAGGCGGCCGATTTGCCCGAGCGGCGCACCGCGCCGGTCAGCAAGGCGACTTTGCCGGCTAAGGATGTACTCGACTCTTCGCTCATGGCTCCCCCTTGGTGGTCGTGAGGATTTTGTAAGTACGTCGGTTTAAAACGGCGCCGTGCCGAGCACGATCGTGCGGTGAAGATAGCGCCGATCTTCCGGTTTGTAATCCTTGGTCGCGAGGTGCTGGACCATGCAGTTATCCCAAACGATCAAATCGCCCGCCTGCCAGCGGTGGCGGTAGACGAACTCGGGCTTCACGGTCTGGCGGAACAGCTCCTCGATCAGGGGCAGCGCCTCGTCGTCGGGCATGCCGACGATGCCGGTGCATTCGCCGGTATTGACGTAAAGGCATTTGCGCCCGGTGAAGGGATGAGTGCGCACGACGGGGTGGATCACGTCAGGATGCTTGTCGGCGAGTTCCCCCTCGACCTTCTTCGGCGCGTCGCCGCCGCGTTTGCGCGCGGCGATGTTGTGAACGGCCATGAGGCCCTCGAGGCGTTTCTTCATGGCGGCGGGCAGGGCGTCGTACGCGGCAGCGGCGTTGGCGTAGAGCGTATCACCGAGCGGCTTGCCGTCGCGCTCGGGAATTTCGATGGCATACAGGATCGTCGCGCGCGGCGGGCACGGCGTGTAGGACTGATCCGTGTGCCACGTGTGCCCGGCGTCCGGATTGCCGACGTAGCGGCCGTCGACCTTGATGTTCGAAATCACCAGCATCTCGTTCGGGAATTTCGGGTGGGCGTGGTAGCCCGCGAAGGTGTTGCTGCCGATTTCGCCGAAACGCCGCGTGAAGGCGATGTGGTCCTCATCGCGGATGGTTTGACGGCGCAGCACGACCACGCCGTGATCGTGCAGGGCGGTTTCGATCACGGAAAAGGTCGCGTCGTCGAGTCCGGCGGCGACGTCGACTCCCGCGATCTCGGCGCCGGCGGCTTCGCCGCTTGGGATAACTTCAGGAGCATGCAGAACGTTGGCCATGGGGAATCACCCGTCGAAAGAGGTGGGCACGGAACGCCGATAAGACACGAGTCATCGGCGGCATGGACAGTAATGTCGTTTCGGTACTTTGTTCAATCAGTTTCGGAAGGCGCCGTGCCGGACCAATGGTGGATGATATCCGCCGCCGTTAAACCGTTATATCGGGCGGTCATGACTTTCAGGGATGATTCGTGTAAATCTTTTTTTGATGAAGTTATACAGTCAACGATAACCATCGGCAGATAGTCGTGGTTTGCCGCATCGCGGACGGTGGATTCGACGCATCCTTCCGTTGCGGTGCCGCAGACAAGAACGGTCGTTCTGCCATTGGCTTTAAGCAGCATGTCGAGCGGCGTGCCGAAAAACGCGCTGGCCCTGAATTTCTCGACGATCAGATCGCCGTCGGCGACGTCAAGGTCGTCGCAAATCGCGTGTCCCCAGGAGCCTCGAACGGGATAGGCGCCGAGACCCGGCCGCAGGATTTGCATGAAGTGCCGCCGGGTCGGCGGATCGCTCAGGCGATCCGGCAGGGTCGTTTGCTGCGTGAAGGCGATAAGCACGCCGACCTTGCGGGCTTCGGTTACGAGCCTTGCGATTTTCGGAGCGATCACGCCGACTAGAGTGATATCCACGCCGTGCTGCGCCAGGTAGCCGTCCGGCGAGCGGTAATCGTTCTGCATGTCCACGACCAAAACCGCGCATTTTTGCGGTTCGAGCCAGTATGTCAGAGAGGAATCCATGGCCGTTTGCCTGTTTGGGATGTCGGCCGGCGGGGAGGGAGGGCCTCCGCCGCCGACCGAGGTCCCCTTTTCAGGGGGCACTCGAGGGAGATTATTTGGAAATTTTCTGGAACCAGTTGTTCAGCCATTTCCGGGTGTCGGGCGTAATGTCGAGGGCGTCTTTCAGAAGAACCGTTGCCTCGTGGCCGAGCACTTGGGGGTAATTGCCGATCAACTTGGCCGATTTCTTCTTGAACGCCGGGTCGGCCAGAATCTTTTTCATGGCCGTGACATAAGTGTTCACAATGTCGTCGTTCGTGCCCTTGGGCAGGAACATGCCGTAACTGGTCATGACGGTGAAGTTGATGAAATGCTTGAGGGCCTGCCAAATTTGGCCGGACGGCGGTTTCCCGTACGTGGCTTGATACGCCTCCGCGACAGTGTACAGCTCGGGGAACGCCGGATCGCGACCCATCGTGCCGTCTGATTTCCGATACCCCAGCGCCATGAACATGACGGCCTGGCCCCGTTTCTCGAATTGTCTCACTTTTTGCAGGCACGGCGCCGCCGTATCGATCGATACGGTAACCTCGTTTCTTTGAAAGGCCTTGCGGCGCGGGCCCGAGCCCAGCCCGTAAAGATACGTCAAGTTTTTAACGCCGAGCATTTCGAGCGCCATGAAATAACGCACGCTCGCCGACACGGGTTTCTGCGTGGCGACGACCCATTTGCCCGATTGCAGTTTCTTGATGTCCTCCGCCGGATTTTTGCCGGTAATGCCCGTTTCTTTTTTTGCGTAGAAACATGTGCCGGACGGCGTGGCGATGATGGGACGCCATTTCAGCATGTTGAATTTGACTTTCTTGCCGCCGACGGCGGCATTCGTCATCGTCGAGTTACCGGCCATGAAGACGGTCAGGCCATCCGGTTTGGCTTCGCGCTCGAACCAGTTACCCGCGCGGACGGATGCGCCGCCGGGTTTGTTGACGACGAGTATGGCCGGCTTGCCGGGTAAGTGTTTTTCGAAAAACGGTTGAAAGAAGCGGGCGTACTGGTCCACCCCGCCGCCTTCCTTGAACGGAACGATCAGCGTGATTTTTTTGCCGGAGAAATCGAGGTCGGCTTGGACGGCTGCAGGCATGAATGCCAGGGCCGTACTCAAAAGCGCTATACCTGCCACGGTGATCGAACGTGTATTGCGTACTTTCATGGGTTGCCTCCTCTGTCGTGGGTTGATGCTGATTTGCCGGTGGCCGTCTTTCTGGTGCGGGTGTTAACCGGCAAATCGCAAAAATGAGTTTTCTTTGTCGGCTAGGTGCCTTTCGATTGTTGGCGTGGTTTCCGGACCGAGACTATTGCGCTGCCGTGCTGACGGCCTCGGGCCGGTGCGACAGCGTTTCCGCCAGTTCCGAAACCGTTTTAAGGGAATCGATGTTTTTGATCTGGCTGATCGCTTTTTCGACTCCGGTCGGATCGAGGAGCAATTTCGCGCAATCGCGGAATTTGGCGTCGAGTTCCTCGGGCGTCAGCGGAACTTCCTTGTTGCCCTTGGATATTTTGACGAGCTTGTTGATTTTGCGGCCATCCTTCAGAGTCACGTGCATGTCGGCGGGTCGGCTGCCGATGCGCCATTTCCGTTCCGCTTCCTCGTCGTGATACATCTCGATTTTCGGGATGAACGCCTGAATTTTCGGATCGTTCACCCACGCATCGGTAAAGGTATCGAGCGTCAGGGCGCCGTCCTGGATCATTCGGGCGACCGTGTACTGCATCGAGAACTTGCCTTCGAG
>JAVJPD010000577.1:0-2957 GCA_040216475.1 Rhodospirillales bacterium | reverse complement strand
CCGCGGTTCTCGGTGTAATCGAAGAACCCGCCGTCGTTGCCGGCGCATTCGGTCACCGCGCGCACGGTGCGGGCGGGGAGCTTGCGCAGATCGTTCAGCGTCAGGGTAAAGGGCTTCTCGACCTCGCCGCAGATTTCGAGCGACCAATCGTCCGGATGGATCGGCTCGGGCATCTGCACCTGGGCGTTGATGAAAAACGCGTCGGTCGGGGTGATCAACCCTTCCTGCTCGAGGATCGGTGAACGGGCATAGACGATGCGGCCTTCCGCATCGGGGCTGGTCATATGGTTGAGCCGCTTGCGGTCGGGCCAGCCGAGGATGAATTCGCCTTCAAGCTCATCGTCGTGCATGGCCCGTCTCCCTGCGATCGAACGGTCTTTGATTTTATCCGTTTATTCGACGACCTCGATATCGGACGGCACGATGCCGTCGAAGTGCTTTTTCAGCCAGTTCCACTCGGTCACCGGCTGCAGGCGGCCGGCCTCGTCGTGGGCGCGGGCCATGATGCTGTACTGGCCGGGCTTGTCGACTTTCCACAGAAACGACCAGCGTTTCCAAAGCCAGCGGTCCGGCGAGTATTCCACGTGCGCGTCCTGCCAGGTTTTGCCGCCGTCGAGGCTGATCTCGACGCGGGTGATCGCGCCTTCGCCCGACCAGGCGAGGCCGCGCACGAGATGTTCGCCGGTCTTGATCGGCCCGTCGAAATCGCGCGGCCAGGTGATGACGCTCTTGCAGCCGAGCTGTTTGCACATGGTCTTGTTCGGGTCGTCGTGGGACTTGCCGAGTACGAAGTATTCGGTCTGGTGGTAGCACGGCACCATGTAATCGTGGACCTCGATGCGTTCGAGCCACTTGACCCACCAGTTGCCGGCCCAGCCCGGCACCACGCAGCGCGCCGGCGCGCCGTGCACGTGGCGGAGCGCGTCGCCATTGTGCGCCCAGGCGATGATGGTGTCTTCGTGCAGGGCCTTGTCCATCGGCAGGGCCTTGTCGAAGTTCATCGGGTCGGGCTTCGGCACCTCGATGTCCATCGAGCCGGCGGCGCGGTGCAGTTTCATGGTGTTGGGTACGCCGACGTCCCAACCCATCAGGCGAACGCTGACGGCGGTGTCCTTGAGGCCGGCGCGATCCAGAATGGCCTTCAGCGGCGTGCCGGTCCATTCGCCGCCGCTGCAGAGGTTGGTGCCGTGCGGACGCGCCATCAGTTCCTCGACGGTGGCGTTGCGCTCTTTATATTTTTTGACGAAACCGTCGATGTCGACACCGCCGCGCATGAGTTGCGGCTTATCGTTGGTGCGCTTGTCGACGTAATCGAAGAAGTCGCCGTCGTTGCCGGCGCATTCGGTGACCGCGCGCACGGTCTTGGCGGGAAATTTCTTCAGCTCGTCCAGGGTCAGGGTAAAGGGCTTCTCGACCTCGCCGCAGATCTCGACCGACCAGTCGTCGGGATGGGTCGGCTCCGGCATCTGCACCTGGGCGTTGACGAAAAACGCATCGACCGGGGTGATCAGGCCTTCCTGTTCCAGAATCGGCGAGCGAGCATAAACGACGCGGCCTTCCGCGTCGGTGCTGGTCATGTGCTTGAGCCGTTTGCGGTCGGGCCAGCCGAGAATGAATTCGCCTTCGAGTTCGTCGTCGAGCATGGAACGTCGGTCTCCCTCTGAATTGATTGTTGCCGATTTTAATTCGGATGTTCGCGTTTGGCTATATGTCGGCAGGTTATAGGGCGTTGAGGGGCTGCTTATAGCCCGGCATATCGCTCGCTGAGGAAAACCGGCAGGCTGCTGCGGAAAAACGAAATTTAATGATTGACCGCGTACTTCGAGACGCTGCGCTCTTCAGCATGAGGTCAATCGTTTCAATGCCTTGCCTCAGCCCGAGGAGGCCCGTTCTTCGACTCACGGGCCTCATCCTGGGCTTCGTCGAAGGAGCGGCCCGTGGTTCAGGATGCGGGGGGCGTCTCGACCTGCCTTCGCCGTAGGAAGCCCCGGCTTCGCGCAGACAGGAGGGCGAGGCAAAACTTTTTCGGCGGCCTGTCAGGACAAATTCACCTTGAAGAACGTCACCGTACGTTCCCAGGCGAGTTCCGCCGCGGCCTTATCGAACCGCGGCGTGGTGTCGTTGTGGAAGCCGTGATTGACGTTCGGGTACATGTGCATGGTGTAGGTCTTGCCGAGCTTCTTGAGCGCGGCTTCGTAGGCGGGCCATCCCTTGTTCACGCGCGCGTCGTTGCCGGCGTAGTGAATGAGCAGCGGCGCCTTGATCTGGGCGACTTCGTCCTCGGTTTTCGGCTGGCGGCCGTAGAACGGCACGGCGCAGGCGAGATCGGGCAGGCGTGTCGCCATCGCGTTCGAGACCGCGCCGCCGTAGCAGAAGCCGACGACGCCGACCTTGCCGTTCGAGTTTTCGTCGGCTTTGAGGACGCCGTAGGCGGCGATGAAGTCCTCGAGCAGCTTGCCTTTATCCAGCGTGCGCTGCATGACCTTGCCTTTTTCGTCCTCGCCGGGATAGCCGCCGAGCGGCGTCAGGCCGTCGGGCGCCAACGCGGTGAAGCCGGCGACGGCGACCCGGCGCGCGACGTCGCGAATGTAGGGATTCAAGCCGCGGTTTTCGTGCACGACCACGACGCCGCCGCGTTTGCCCCCATCCGCAGGGCGCACCAGGTAAGCGTTGATCTTGCCGTGGCCCTTGGGTGAATCGTATTTGATATCCTGCGCCTTGATGCGGGAGTCTTTCTCGTCGACCTGTTTGGCGAGCGCGTAATTCGGCGACATGATGTCCAAAAGCGCGGCGGCGGTCACGCCGCCGACCGCGTATTTCGACGACTTGTCGAGAAACTCACGGCGTTCGATCAAGCCGTGGGCATAATGATCGTAAAGATCGAGCAATTCCTGATCGAAATCGCTGGCTTGCAGGCGTTCCATGACGTGTCCTCCGGTTGAGCGTTTGGATGGGGG
>JAVJPD010000576.1:0-1928 GCA_040216475.1 Rhodospirillales bacterium | reverse complement strand
CGCGGCGCATGATGTTCGTGGCGCCGGTTGCGACGAAAACCGACACAGTATTTGTGTTCGGCTCAAATCCATGGCGTTCCGTTGCGAAAGGCAACCAGCCTTCCGGAAGATTATCCTCATCCTCCGCAAATACGGCGTTCGTGTATCGCATTTGCCCGAAAACGGCCATGGTCCCGACCCCGGGAAGGGCGCCCCCGACATTCTGCAGCAGAAACCGGATCGCCCGCCCGATGCTGGCGCCCGCCGGTCTTTGCGGATCGGGGCCCAATAATCCGAAACCGGAATTCAGGCGGACTTCCTTCGCGATCGGGCCGTTGATCACGACGACCGGAAACGTGCTGGCGGACGTTGCCTGCCATTGATCGTGTACGAATTCCGGATCGAGAATGCCGTCCAGCGCCGCCAAAAGAACCGGAAAATACTCCGGCCTTCCTCCCGCCATCGCCAGCGCCACCGCGGCGGTTTCGACCGTCGCGATGCCGCCGCGCGGCATGATCTTGCCCAACCGTTCGTGGCGCGTCCGATCCGAGCCCCGCAGAATCCACTCCACCCTCGATTCATCCGGCGGAACGATCGGCAGGCCGTCTCCCCACAAATTCGTCAAAAACAGATGATTGATTTGCCGCGCGGCGGATTCATAATCATCCCCCGTGGCCGCGACGGAAGAGGCGTTGCGAATGCCGGTTTCCTTGGCCGCCGGCTGCCATATCGTCAGGCCGTCGTAAAATTCACGGATGCGATCCGATACGGGCGATAGATCGCTTTCCACCAAAAACAAATCGATGGGAAAAGTCACCATCGATGCGTCCTGGTCGAACCCCAGGCCCGATACGGCATTGCGCACGACGCCGACAAAATCCTCACGCGTCAAAATGACGGTCGGGATGCCTTCTGCTTCAAACTTTGCGGCAGCACGGCCGCATGCTGTGGCGCATCGGCCTCAAGAGGCATTGCCGATGACGACGGCGTCGAGTTTTAATTCTTTTGCACGCTCGATCGTTCTGTCTTTCTCGATTTCCAGGTTGCCGGTCGGGAATTCGGTGTAGGGAACGATCTCGACGTTTTTGAAATCTTTTGCAATAAAATCGGCAACAAGCGGCAGCGCCCGATGCGCCTGCCATTCGTCGTTCGAAACGAAGCCGATCTTTTTGCCGGCAAGGGTGTCCAGCCTGGGCGCGTGAAGACACAGAACTTCCGTGGCGCCGCTGGGGTCGAAGACCTCGAGTGTATGCATGCTGCTGTTTCCTGATCTGAGCTTATACGCAAGATATATAGAGTATCGATGCGATCGGAGAAGAACAAGAAAGGCTTGGAGGGGAATGGTGCCGCCGGGGCGAATCGAACGCCCGACCCCACCCTTACCAAGGGTGTGCTCTACCCCTGAGCTACGGCGGCAGAAGATTCCGCAATACATAGCGCGAGCCCGGGGGAAAGGCAAAACATCTATGTATTGCATATCAATGTATTATAGGGGCCGGACCATGCCATAGGCGGCCGGGCGAGGCAAGCCTTCCGGCCCGCCGGATTCGGCTCGAGGTTACTTTACAGATGGGATGTGACAAACCATGTGAATCGGCTCTAGGTTATTGATATAGATCGGATTCACATGATTTATCGGAACCGAACGGCGCTTCCGATAAATCATGATCCGATCTATATTTGCCTCAATTATTGGCGAGGAATAACGATGAGCCGAGAAAGCCCTCAGCCCCGGCAATCCGAGAAGGGGAGAGAAAAAACACAAGCCCGTAAGGCCAAGCTTGCCAAGGCGCTGCGGCAGAATCTGCTCAAGCGCCGGCAACAGACCAAAGTGCGCAAGGACCCCGCCTGATATAGACATACGCGTACAACCTGTTTTTCCATATTCAATCAATCGATGCATTTGTAATCCATGGACCGCATTTTAATCCGAGGGGGTAGGCCCTTAA
>JAVJPD010000575.1:0-8886 GCA_040216475.1 Rhodospirillales bacterium | reverse complement strand
AGATCGTCGCCGAGGCCATCGCGTCGGTCGAGAACAACGGCATCGTGTTTCTCGATGAGATCGATAAAATCACCGCGCGCTCGGGCGAGCGCATGGGCGGCGACGTCAGCCGCGAGGGCGTGCAACGCGACCTGCTGCCGTTGATCGAAGGCACCACGGTGGTGACCAAGCGCGGCGCCGTCAAGACCGATCATATCCTGTTCATCGCCTCGGGCGCGTTTCACCTTTCCAAGCCCTCCGACATGCTGCCCGAGCTGCAGGGCCGGTTGCCGATCCGCGTCGAGCTGAAGGCGCTGACGCGCGACGATATGGTGCGCATCCTGACCGAACCGGAAGCATCCCTCATCAGGCAATACACCGCGCTGATCGGCGTCGAGGAGGTTGCGCTGACGTTTACCGATGACGCCATCGGCGCCATCGCCGACATCGCCGCCGAGGTCAATCAGAGCGTCGAGAACATCGGCGCGCGGCGCCTGCACACCATCATGGAAAAGCTGATGGACGACATCAGCTTCAGCGCGTCGGAACGCTCGGGCGAGGCGATCACCATCGACGCCGCGCACGTGCACGCCGCGGTCGACGATCTCGCCAAGAACGCCGATCTCAAGAAATTCATCCTTTAGATTTTAGCGCAATATCCGTCCAAGTTTACCCACAACGGGTCAACTTGGACGGATTTCTTGCGCTGGAATCATAGGATCAGCGCGGTGTAATCCGATCGCTTGGAACCGCCGCGCGATTCCAAGCGGTCGGAAGCCGCGCTAGAAAGCCTTTAGTGCGTCGGGCCCTGGTTGTCGCCGAGGCTGCCGCGCACCTCGTCGATGATCCATTGCACGGTCTGGTCGTCGAGCCGGTCGATGGATTTGGCGAGCAGGTTGGCGAGTTCGGTCGCGCGCGGGCTGAGCCCCGCCGTGTCGACGACGACGCGCGGATGGGACAGATCGGCGAGGCGCTTGAGCTCCTCGGCCTCGTCCCAGATCAACTCGAAGTAGCCGCAGATCTGCATCGCCAAGCCCGGCGCGGGGCGGCCGCGGTTGCCGTGCTCGAGCGCGGACAGATACGCCGACGACACGCCGAGATCGCTCGCCATGCGCTTGAGCGTGACGTTGTGCCGGGCGCGCAGCGCGCGCACTTTCTCGCCGAAGGGTGTCATGGCGGAAAAGTTTAGCGGAATTTCTTTAAGCGAAGGTAAAGCGCGCCCGCGCCGCCGTCCTTGGGCGCGGCCTCGCAGAAGGCGACGACCTGATGGCGGAGCGGCGCCATATTGAGCCATTGCGGCACCCGGGTGCGCAACACGCCGACTTCGCCGGTGGGTTTGAGCCCCTTGCCGGTGATGACCAGGACCGTGCGCCGGTTCGCGCCGACCGCGTCGCCGACGAAGCGGATCAGGGCATCGTGCGCCTCGGCCTGGGTCAGGCGGTGCAGATCGAGAACGGCCTCGGGCCGTAAGTGCCCGCGCCGGAGGCGCTGCGCCGTGCGTTTGTCCATTCCCGCCAGGGCGCCGGCCTCGAGCGCGGGCAGAACGGCGGCGGGCTTCGATTCGCCCGGGATTTCAACGGGTTTGCGTGCCCGTGCGGGCGGTTTTTCGGCAGGCTCGGATATGTCGGGCGCCGCGGGCAATTCCGGCGCCGCCTCCTTGCCCGGCAGCGGCGTGATCGTTTCGGTTACGGAACGCCATAGCGCCCAATCCTCCTCCGGCCCGGGGCGCGCCGGTTTCTTCTTCTTTTTGCGTTTGTTTTCCGGACTCTCAGGCATCATCCGCCACCAGGATATGCAGGCGCCCCGGCCCGTGCGCGCCGAGCAGCAGGGTCTGCTCGATATCGGCGGTGCGCGAGGGCCCGGTAATCAGGTTCACCGCGCGCGGCATGACGTTTTTACCGCCGCTTTGCGCGCGCACCGCCGCCCAGGCATCCTCGAAACTGCCCACGATCCGGCGCGCGGGCAAGACGACGACGGCGGATTCGGGCAGAAAATTGACCGTCACCGGCGTTTGCGCGCCGGAAACCATCACCAGGGTGCCGGTCTCGGCGACGCCGGCGGCGGCGATTCCCAAACCGACCGCATCCTGCGGTACCGCCGCGCCGTAGACGACCTCCAGATTCGTTCCGGACCAGGAAAGGGTTTGCAGGATCGGGTCGGGCATGGCCCGCAGCCGGCCCGGCAGGCCGGCCCCGTCCACATAGGCCGCAACCGCGCCGGGCACCGCATCGAGTCCTTGCACGCGTTGGTTCGTGGCGTCGACACGGGCGGATTCCTCAAGGAATCGCTCAATAAGCTCGTTATGAGCGCCACGGGGGCCGATCTTGGAACCGGTCATGCCTCGGGCCGGAATCACGGACGGCTTCGGTGCCGCCAGCCGGGCCTCGAGCGCGGCGCGGGTTTCCGGGCTCAGCTTATCGCGCCCGAGGGCGGTACGGATCGTCGCCAGAATATGGGACCGGGCGTCGCTCATTTTTCGTTTCTTTTGCGCAACGACCACCCGTCGACAAACCCCCGCCGGGCCGGCGCCGGCAAATCCCGGCTCTGCGTCCAGCCGCCCGCGAACGGCAATGAACGATAGCGCGCCTTGCGCCCGAGCACGGCGGCCACGATCCGCGCGCCGAGCCGATAGAGGCCGGGCCGGGCGGCGGCGAAGGCCCACAATTTAAGCGCGATCTTGTCCGCCGCCAAAGCCCCGCGCGTCATGAAGTCGCGCACCCGTAAAAGCCGCAGCAGTTTCGGCAGGGGAATGCGCACCGGGCACACGTTCTCGCATTTGCCGCACAGGGTCGAGGCGTGCGGCAATGCCCGCGCGTTGTGAACGCCGAGCAGGTTCGGCACCAAGGCGGCGCCCATCGGGCCCGAATAGACCCAGCCGTAGGCGTGTCCGCCGATGGATTTATAGACGGGACAATGATTGAGGCACGCCGCGCAGCGGATGCAGCGCAGCATGTCGCGCACCGGGCGGCCGAGCATGGCGGCGCGGCCCGAGTCGAGCAGCACCACGTGAAAGTTTTCCGGGCCGTCCAGATCGCCGTTTCGCTTCGGGCCGGTGATCACGCTGGTGTAGACCGACATGTCCTGACCGGTGGCCGAGCGCGCGAGCACCCGCAGGATCGCCGCCGCGTCCTCGAGCGTCGGCACGATCTTCTCGATCGACGCCACGGCGATGTGGGTGCGCGGCAGGGTCATCGTCAGGTCCGCGTTGCCCTCGTTGGTCACGATCACGAGAGAGCCGGTTTCCGCGACCAGCATGTTCGCGCCGGTGATGCCGACGTCGGCGGCAATAAACCGCTCGCGCAAAATCGCGCGCGCCTCATCGAGCAGCAGGCGCGGCTCTTCAAGGGGCCTATCATGTACAAGATGCACGTGGCTGTCGCGAAACGCATCTTCAACCTGATTAATCGAAAGATGGATCGCCGGCGCGATCAGATGCGACGGCGGCTCGTGGCGCAACTGGATGATGTATTCGCCCATGTCGGTCTCGACCGGCACGATCCCGGCCGCCTCGAGATGCTCGTTGATCGCGATCTCCTCGCCGATCATGGATTTGCTTTTGGTGACCGTGCGCGCCCCCGCGTCCTTGCACAATCGGACGATGATCTCCTGCGCCTCGCTTGCATCTCTGGCCCAATGCACGGTGCCGCCCGCTTCGATCACTTTTTCCTCGAAACGTTCGAGATAAAAATCCAAATGATCCAGCACGTGATTCTTGATGTCGCGCGCGGCGTCGCGCAGCGCATCGAACTCGGGCAGGCGCTCGATGGCGGCGCGGCGGCGTTCCGGGAATCCATGGGAAAGACGCGCCAGCGCATCCTGAAGTTTCTCGTCCGCGATGGCCTTGCGCGCGTTGTCCTGAAACGTGTCGATGGTCGGGCGCACGGATCACGCCTCCTCGTTTCCGGCCATGCCCGCCAGCACTTCCGCCGCATGATGTACGGCCATGCCGATGCCGCGGCGGCGCAATCGACCTTCGATGTTCAACAAACAACCGAGATCGCCGCCGAGCAGCGCGGACGCGTTGGTCTTAAGCGCATCGTCGATCTTCGCGTCCGTGATGTGAGTGGAGACGTCCGGGTATTTGACGCAGAACAAGCCGCCGAAACCGCAACAGGTTTCCGCTTCCCCCGCTTCCGTCATCGTAAGCCCGTCGACGAACGCCAACAGGGCGCGCGGCTGCGCCTTGATGCCGAGCTCGCGCAAACCCGAACAGCCGTCGTGATAGGTGGCGCGGGCGGACAAGGAAACGCCCGCGGGTTCGAAATGCATCACGTCGGCGAGAAACGACAGAAGCTCATGCGTCCGCGACGCAAGATTTTCGGCGCGCTCCTTCCAGGCCGCGTCGTTCTTGAACAGCGCCGGATAATGAATTTTAAGCATGCCCGCGCACGATCCGGACGGCGCGACGACGTAATCGAAACCTTCGAACGCCTCGATCTGCTTGCGCGCGATCTTGCGTGCGGCGCGCATGTCGCCCGAATTGTAGGCCGGTTGCCCGCAGCAGGTCTGCGCCGCCGGGACCGTCACCGCGCAGCCCGCGTCCTCGAGCAGCTGCACGGCGGCAAAGCCGACGGTGGGCCGCATCAGATCGACCAGGCAGGTCGCGAACAAGCCGACGCGCGGCGGAGTCTGGAGGGCGGAATCGCTCATGACCCGCAGCATGATCGCTGCCACGCGCGAAAACAAGGCGCGAAAATAAGGGGTTATCTCAGCAGCAGCGGACTTTCGGCAGCAGCAGATAGTATGTGCCGGGCTCTTTCATCCGCCCGGCCCGTTCCGCGGCCTCGCGCCCGAAGCCCCAGAACACGTCGCCGCGAACCGGGCCCTTGATGGCGCTGCCGGTATCCTGGGCGATCATGAGGCGGCGCAGGGGGGCGGACCGATTCAGCGGATCGCGGGTCGCGAGCCACACGGGCGCGCCGAGCGGAACGAAGCGCCTGTCGACGGCCAGGCTGCGCCCGGGCGTCAGCGCCACCCCTTGCGCGCCGATGGGGTTCGCCTCCTTCAGGCGGCGGAAAAATATGTAGGACGGATTTTGCGCCATCACCGCCGCCGCCTCTCGCGGGTTCGCCGCCAGCCAGGCGCGGATCGATTGCATCGAGACGGCATCGCGCGAAAGCGCGCCGCGATCGATCAGGACTCTGCCGATGGCGACGTAAGGGCGGCCGTTGCGCGCGGCGAAGCCGACGCGCACCACGCTGCCGTCCGTCATCGCGACCCGCCCCGATCCCTGGACGTGCAGGAAGAACGCGTCCACCGCGCTGTCGACCCACAGCAATTCGAGCCCCCGGCCCGCCAGCGCGCCGCGATCGATGCGCGCGCGGTCGTGATAGGGCACGAGCGCATCGCCCCGCACCTGGCCTGAGATTTTCCTGCCTTTCAGTTCCGGCAGAAATTCGCCGAGATCGACGGCGATCAAATCCTTCGGGCGCGCGTAGATCGGTGTGTTGAAACGCGCGGTCTTGTGCCACGAGCCGCGCAGCTCGGCTTCGTAGTATCCGGTGAACAAACCGGCCGACCCGCCGCTTGACTCGCCGATAACGATTTTATGCGGCGCGAACCGGCGTTCGAAAAACAGACGCGCGGCGTCGTGATCGCGCGCCTCGACGTTTGCCGATGCGCGGCACGCGGCACGCCAATCGCGCAACCGCGCACCGTTATCGAGGACGGCGGGCGTAGGTGTTTTTTTCTTGAGCCACGCGGTGCAGGAGCGCCGGAACGCGGCCAGCGCCTCGCCGTGCCGATCCGTCCGCCAGCCGGGCACGCTTTGGTACGTCACCTCCCGGGCAACGGGACGCGCCGGTTCGGACGGCGGCATATCGCCGGCGCAGGCGCCGAGAAGAAATAAACACGATGAAAAAAGAACCAACCGTCCGGACACGGCCTTAGGGCTATTCAAGGCTGCGGGTTGCCGTCAGGGTCCAGTTGGGATTGCGCGATTTGGTGTCGCGCGAGAACGTCCAGAAATCCGTCACCTCGACGATGCGGTCCGGATCGCCGTCGATCACCTTGCCGTCCTTGTCCTTGATCGCGTTGACCTGCTCGCTGACGAATTTCACCGTCAGGTGCGCGGCCGTGCCTTCCATATAGACCTCGAGCGCGTCGGCGGATTTGATGCCGATCAACGTATAGTCCAACGTTTCCTCGGCATCCTCGCGATCCTTGATCGCCTTCTCGAAGTTCGCGAACACGTCGGGGCTCAACAGCGGCTTGAGGGCGCCCCGGTCGCCCTTGGCGAACGACGCGAGAATCATCTCGAAGGCGATCTTCGCGCCCGAGAGAAATTCCTTTACCGTAAAGGACGGATCGACGCGCTGAATATCGCGGACGCCCTTCGCCAGCGGGCCGTTATCGGCCGCCGGGGCATCGACGATATCGACGTCCACATCGGGCTCAATGTCGGCGCCGGTCTTGTCCGGCAGCGGAATAACATTATCTTCCTTCTTATCGGCCGTCTGGCGGCGCGAAAACGGATCGCGGTGGCCGCTGCCGTCGTGGCCGTCGCGGCGGCCCAAGACGCTGCGCAGGCGCAGCACCAGGAATGCCGCGATCATCGCAAACAGAATGATGTCGAAAAATTGAAAACCGTCGCCCATGGATCTTACGTGAATCCTAGCTGCCTGCCTGTAACCCCGGAGCGCGGCTGGACCGCTCGGCACCAGTGGGTTAAACAGATTTGTACGTTAACGGCTTGTCACGGCGAGGTCCAGCGCCGTATCCCGGAAATCTCGAAAAGCATACCTTTCACATAAGCCCGAAATCGCAGCAACACAAGTATGGCCTATATAATCCTCCTTCTCATGATCGGCGTTCCCATCGCCGAGGTCGCCGTTTTCATCGAAGTCGGCAGCCGGATCGGATTGTGGCCGACCATCGCGACCATCGTGCTGACCGCCATGATCGGCACCGCGCTGCTGCGCCATCAGGGGCTCGCCACCCTGCGCCGGGTCCAGGAAAGCCTGGAGCAGAACCGTCTGCCCTTGGCCGAGGTTTTCGATGGGCTGTGCCTGCTGGTCGCGGGCGTGCTGCTCCTGACTCCCGGTTTCGTGACCGATGCCGTCGGCTTTCTGCTGTTTTTCCCGCCGTTCCGCGCTTTGCTGCGGCTTTTCCTGGCACGCTATTGGGTCGCCTCCGGCAAGGTCGTCTTCGAAGCCGGCGGCCCGGGGAGAGGGCCGGGGGGAGGCCCGGGAGACGGCGGTACAGGACCCGCCACAGGGCCCGCCACAGGGCCCGCCACAGGGCCCACCATCGAAGGCGAATACCAGGAAATCCGTCCCGAAGAAGAGGGCAAGGGCCCGCCGCCGCCGCAAATCCCGCGTTAAGCACTTTTTGGGATTTGCCCGCTAAATACACGGGCAGTCCCGGCTTGTTCCGCCGGGCGAAACCGTGCTAGAGCCGGTCATGGTTAGTAGGAATCGCTATTTTGCCTCATGCCGAATGGGGCAATCAGCGATTCCGACTAACCATGTGAATCGGCTCTAAGTTATTAACATAGATCGGATTCACATGATTGATCACAACCGAATGCTGCTTCCGATCAATCATGATCCGATCTAAGCCCGCCGATCCATCCGCGACCAGGAGATACCGCACCATGGCCGATCAAGACACCTCACCGAACGCAAATGCCGGCGAGGACGCCGCCACGATTAAAAGCCAGGCGACGGTCGACGGACCCATGCTGATGGTCAACGCGCAATACATCAAGGATCTCTCCGTCGAGGTCCCCGGCGCGCCGACGATTTTCGGCCTGATGCAGCAAAACCAGCCCGACGTGTCGGTCAATATCGACGTCAACGTGCAGCCCCTGCAGGACAAGGTCTTCGAGGTCGCCATCGTGATCAAGGCGGACTGCAAGCTCGCCGAGCAGGTCGCGTTCCTGCTGGAGCTGACCTACGGCGGCGTTTTCACCATCAACGTGCCGAACGAGCACCTGGAACCGACGCTGCTGATCGAGTGCCCCCGCATGTTGTTCCCGTTCGCGCGCAACATCGTTGCGGATTCGACCCGCGACGCGGGCTTTCCGCCGGTGCTGCTGAGCCCGGTGGACTTCCTGGCGCTGTATCAACGGCAAAAGGAAAATCAGCGCAATGCGACCGCCGCCGCGGACAACAAAACCGGCGAGGGCGCGAGCGCCTAAGCGCGCCCGTTAGGGTCTGTACTTCCATTTTGGCCCATGCCAAATGGTTGGCAATTATCATCGCTGACGTTAGGGCCGCCCGAAAACTGATGGTTTTAACCGGTGGTTTCCGGTGGCGATCCTTACGATCCGGAATGACGCCGACGACAGACTCATCGAGTCCGAACCCTAGAGCGCGGCGCATTTATAGGGAGTCGTCACCCCCGCGCAGGCGGGGGTCCGTGCCGCGAAAAGATGGATTCCCGCCTTCGCGGGAATGACGGGATGAGGACAAACGAGGGCGGCAGGCTCATCGAGTCCGGACCCTAAAGCCCCTTAAATTCGCCAGACCGGTTCGGTCAGTTTTTCGAGAAAGGCCGCGTGGGCGGCCTCTTCTTCCGGGTGCGGCGCGTGGCTGCGCGGCGGGCGGATCGGCCGCTCCTTGATCTCGGCCTTCAGTTGTTTCGCTTCCTTGGCCAGTTCGAGATCGGGCTGACGCCCGCCGATCAGCTCGAGATAAACCTGCGCCAGCAGGCGGGCATCCTTGAGCGCGCCGTGCAGATCGCGGTCGGACAGATCGATCTGGAAGCGGCGGCACAGCGCGTCCAGGTTGGCCTGGGCGCCGGGAAACTTGCGTCGGGCCAGGGGCACCGTATCGACGGCTCGGTCGCGCGGGATCGGCGGATGGCCGAGGCGGCCGAATTCCGCGTTGAGAAACTTGATATCAAACTCAGCGTTATGAATGACGAGGGGCGAGTCCGCGATAAACGCGAGAAAATCGTCGGCGA
>JAVJPD010000574.1:0-3944 GCA_040216475.1 Rhodospirillales bacterium | reverse complement strand
AATCGCCGCCCAATCCCAGCACGGCGGCCTCGGGGCGGTCGTAGCCGCTCACCAGGGGGATGATACGGGCCTTGCCGTTGCTGGTGAATTGCGCGGTGTCGGTATCGATCAGCCGGTGCGTCGGTTCGACGGCGAACCAATCCATCAGGAACTTCTGGCAGTTCAAACGGCCGAGCAGGTAATCGTGATGCCGCCAGCCGATGGACAGCATGCCGCCGAACGCGCCGAGACTGCCGCTGGCCAGCGGCATTTCCGAGGGAACTTTCCGTCCGTTCTCGACGGCGTAGCGCGACGGCGCGATGGCGAAACGGCTGGCGACCTCGGTATTGCCGAACAGCAGGACGTCTTCCTCCTTGAAGCGGGCCTGTTGCTTCATTGCGTTCACGAGGCCGCCGAGCGATGACAAAAGATCGCCCTTTTTCTCGTAAGGGTCCTCGAACGTGTCCTTGTTGGGAAACGGATCGATCATCAGCACCATGCGGGTGGCCTTGGCCGGATTGCGCTCGTTGCGGCCGGTTTTATCGGCGATGGCGAGACGCGCCAGCTCCATGGGCTCGTTGTTCAGGGTGCCGCCGTCGACGTTCCAAAAGCCGTAATCATAGTGCGAGCTGTCGAAATCCTGCCGCCAGGCCGGTTTGATTTCGCGCCACTCCACGCTGCCTTCCTGTTTCGATACCGGGATTTTACGCCGGTCGTATTCGACGGCTTTGCGCGACAAGTATCGCGGCTTGAAGGCGGCCGGAAACGCACCCGTTGCGAGGCAGGCTTCCCCCAGTATTTGCCAGCCGGCCGTGACCGTGCCCGTTTGCGTGAAATCCAGGGGCAGGGCATCATCGTAAGCATGGCCTTGCGGCGACAGCGCGAACAACGCGTAATCCTTATGCACGGACATACCGTGCAGGGTGCCCGCGCCGCCGGTGAAGTGCAGCGAATACGGCACGCCGCGCAAGTTGGTCAGGCAGAGGAAGATCGGCAGCGGGTCCTTGAGCCACGCGGGCCAGGTTTGTCCGCCGGGAATATTCAGGGCGCGGTCGCGGATGCCCTCGAGTCCCTGGTCGCCTTCGACATTCAATACCGATTGCGGCGCTTGATCGTCCTTGAGATCGCCCATGGTCAGCATGGCATCGATCCCGACCTCGACGACCCAGGCCCGATAAAAGGAATTCAACGCGCCGGTATCGGGCGTCAGGTTTTTCACGCCCGGCTGATACTGCCGCAGCGCCGAAGCGAAAATACCGGCGCACATGCCGCCGGCCGAGGCCCCGGCGAGCGCGTCGAAGCGCACCTTATGGCGCGGCGTGTTTTGCGGATGGGTCTGCTTGGCCTTTTCCCATTCGCGTATGGCCTCGATCATGAAGTCCATGACTCCGGCGGTGTAGGCGCCCGCCGAGATCGCACCGGCCATCACCAGCCCGATGCGGAATTCATGATCCTGGGTTTGATCGTCGTCGGGTTTTTCGAAAAGCGGAAAAGTCGTCATGAAATCCCTCAATAAAATTCAATTGTGATTATCAATAATAAAATAATTTTATGGTAATTACGCACGGCGATTTCAAGCCGCGGCCGGATGAAATTTAATCTCGACGGGCATTCGGCTCAGGCGTTCGTAAAGCTTCATCAGTCTGTGAACCGGCCACCAGTCGTAGAGGAAAATCTGCGCCGGCCGCCAGTTGATGACCCAACCGAATATGATCAGGCCGTCGAGCATGGCCGAGGCGAAAGGCCCTTTGAAAACGGCGGCGAGGCCTTCGCTCGCCAGATTGCAGAGGATCAGCACCGCGATCCCGATGACCAGGCTGATACGGCCCTGGCGGAACAACCCGCGCAGCCGGCGCCGTTCGACGCCGTATAAATGCGTGAAATAGATGTTTACGGAGTCCTGAACGTCGACTTTGGCAACGGCGCCGCGTTCGCTTTCGGGCAAATGGACGATCAGAACCAGCGAGGCCGAGGAGGGGTGTTCCTCTGCCCAGCCGACGATGAAGTCGACGGCGTCGTTGTCGAGATCGCGCTCGGGAAACGGAGTCGGGTCCAATGAATTGAAGATTTGCGATATCTTCGACAATCGCAACTCGACGGCTTGGACGGCCATGGACATTATTCCGCGCTATAGGGGGCGGGTTCCGTATTTTAGACGGAATTTTAGGCGGAATCCTTCCCCTTATCCGCCGCTATTATCGGACGATCAGTACGGGTACCGTGCTGTTGCCCAAAACTTCCGAGGCGACGCTGCCGAGAAGGACCCGTTTCACGCCGCGCCGTCCGTGTGACGTCATGACGATCAGATCGCAACGCTTGGAGGCGGCCGTGTCGGCGATGGCTTCGGCGGGGTGCGTATCGGCGATATGAACGCACTTGTAATCGACGCCGCTTTTCTTGGCGGCGGTTTCCGCCGCGGCCAGAATTTTCTTCGCAGCGGCGCCGACCGTTTCTTCATAGTGCTGGATCGGGTTCGGCTTCATCCGTTCCGCTTCGTGCGCCATGGTCAATGAGGACCAAGGCTCCGTGGCCGTTACGATGGTGACTTTCGCCTTGAGAGCTTTCGCCAGCCCGAGGCCGTGCGATAGGCCTTTGTCCGCCAGCTTGGAGCCGTCGGTCGCGATGAGAATGTGTTTATACATGATCAATACCCCGTTGCTTGTGCTGCACGCTTGAAACGCTTTTCACGAGGCAATTGTAGCGGCCCGCATGAACGGGGCATTGATCGGCATCAATCCCGGCATGGGGCGGGGATTGCGGCAAAAACCGCGGAATTTAGGGTTATTCCGCCGCCTGGACGGACGCGCGTACGGGCACGTCCATGACATCGGTCAGCGCCCGGGCGTTGTCCAACGTTTCGAGCCGTTCGCACAGGGTCCACAGCTTTTCCGTGGCGGCCTTATCGAGCACGACGGCGCAGCAGTCGTCGAACTTGCGGCGCAGCTGATCGGGCGGCACCGGCAATTCTGGGCCGCGCCCGACGGCCTGATCCACCTGGTGTTCGATCATGGCGCCGTCCTTCTTCGTGACCTGCACGCGCGCGGCGAGCTGATTGGCGAGTTCGGGATCGTCTTTTTGCCAGGTGTCGGCGGTGGTCTTTCCCAAGAGCCGGCGGATCGTCGGGTCCTTGTCGGCGTCGCCGTGAAAATGCTCCATGGCGATCCAGCCGTCGGTGAGGGCGCGCGCGACCGTGTATTGCACGCTGAACTTGCAATCGAGCGGGTCCTTCGGGAACGGCCGGTTGGTGTGCACGATGCGCCGCGGCGACATGGTGATGCGGATCGCCTCCACGTCCTCGGCGCGCAAGCCTTGTTCGCGCAAGGCGAGCATGCAGTCGATCGGGCCGTGGGTGCTGGCGCAGCTCGGGAAGCGTTTGATGCCGACGCCGGGGCTGACGATGTCGAGCGGGTTCGCCCATTCCGCCCACATTTTCCCGATGTCGTGATTGCCCGCGCCGTTGAAGCATTCGAGATAGCCTTGATTGTGCTCGAAGGCATGCGTGCGGCCGGTGAAGCCGTTCTTGGCGATGCGCGCGGCGTAAATGCCGTTGCGGCATGTGTTGCCGACATGCAGGGATTTGGTGTGGCTGCCGGTGTTCGCTTTCAGCCCGGCCGCCATCGACGCCGTGATGGCCAAGGCATTGGCGGTTTGCTCCTCGGTCAGGTCGAGCATCACGGCGGCGGCGGCCGTCGCACCGAACGCGCCGATGGTCGCGGTCGGGTGCCAGCCTTTTTCGTAATGATAGAAATTAACGGCGCGGGCGAATTTGCATTCGACCTCGTAACCCGCGACGAAAGCCTGGACGAATTTTTTGCCGTCGCTGCCGAGTTCGTCGGCCAGCGCCATGATGACGGGCACCAGGGTGACGGACGGATGCCCGCCGAGGGATTTGTTGATGTCGTCGAAATCGAGGACGTGCGAGGCGGTGCCGTTGATCAGGGCGGCTTCCATCGCGCCGGCGCGGC
>JAVJPD010000573.1:0-4148 GCA_040216475.1 Rhodospirillales bacterium | reverse complement strand
GCTCTTCCGATCTATGCTTCATTCCGAACTTTAAAATCGGGCTCCTAAGAAAGCGCCTCGAAGGCGTCCCCCGCCGGCTTCCTTCCCAGCACATGCGCCTGATGCCAGAGCGCGTAGAACAACAGCACCCAGGCGGCCTTGCCGGCGCGCCCGCTTTTGCCCGAAGCGGCATTTTTGAACAACGCTTCCACGATATCCGGTTTGCAGATTTCCGCGATGCCCGGCTGGCGCGCAACCAGGGGCGCGATGCGGTCCGCTCCTTCCGCGATCCAGGGGCCGACCGGCACCGTGAAGCCGCGCTTGCGCGAGAACGGTTTCGCGTCGGGCAAACCGGTTTCGAGCCACTTGCGCAGCACCCACTTGCCGAAGCGATGTTTGGTCTTGAGATGATCGGCCAACGGAAACGCGAAATCCGCCATCTCGCGATCGAGCAGCGGCACCCGGCCCTCGACCCCGAACGCCATCAGGCAGCGGTCGAGTTTGGCCAGAAGATCATGTGCCAGCCAGTCGGCGCAATCGGTCGCCTGCGCGATCTGGAGCGGGGTGCGGCCCGGCAGCGCGGCCTCCTTCTCGGCCCGGGCAATGCCGTCGCGCCACTTTGATGCCGCGCGTTCGTCGCGCAGCACGCCAAGCCCGTCGAGAATGCCGCGATGACGCATGCGCCGACCGCCGAACAGACGCCAGCGGCCCGCGCGGCGGTAGCGCCCGTAGCCGGCGAACAGCTCGTCGCCGCCCTCGCCGGAGAGAATCACCTTGAGCCCCGCTTCCTTGGCCGCCTGGGCCAGCCTGAACGTCGGCAACACGGCATAATCGGCGGCGGGATCATCCATCGCGGCGGCCACGCGCGGCAATAGTGTCCAGAAATCCGAACCGGTGAATTCAACCTCCGTGTGCGTCGCCCCGGCGGCTCGGGCGACCATGCGGGCATGATGGCGTTCGTCGTGAACCTGCTGGCCCGGAAAACCGACCGTGAAGGCGTGCACCGGCTCGACGTTGTGACGGTTCATCATCGCCAGCACGACCGAGGAATCGACGCCGCCCGAGAGAAACATCCCATAGGGTACGTCCGAGCGTTGATGCAGCGCGATCGAATGATTAAGCGCATCGTCCAGGCCGTGCAGCGCGGCGGCGATATCCATCTCCTTCGGCGCGCCCTCGGGTAGGGCCGGCAAGCGCCAGCGGTCCGTGGTACGTCCTTTTTCGACGGTTACCGTTTCGCCCGGCAGCACGCGGCGGATACCTTCGAAGATGGACTCCGGCCCGCAGGTAAACTGAAGCTGCAATAATTCATAAAGCGCTTCGCGGCGCACCGACGGCTTGACCAAACCGGCGGCGAGAAGCGCTTGCGGCTCGGATGCGAACGCGAAACCATGCGCCGTTTCGGCGTAATACAACGGCTTGATGCCGAACGGATCGCGCGCCAGCACCAGCCGGTCGTTCTTCGGGTCGTGAATCGCGATCGCGTACATGCCGCGCAGGTAGCGGGTGAACTCGCGGCCGTGGCGCAGATAAAGATGCAGCGGCGGCTCGCAGTCGGATTCGGTTTTAAAAAGGCCCAGACCGAGCTGATGGCGCAATTCGATGTAGTTGTAGATTTCGCCGTTGGCGACGAGAGCGCAGCGGTTCCCGCCGCCTTGATCGGCATACAGCGGCTGATCGCCGGTCTTGAGATCGATGATGGCAAGCCGGGTCTGCACCAAGCCGGTGCCGCCCGACACGTATCGCCCGTCCCCGTCGGGTCCGCGATGGCGCAACGCTTCTTTCAGGGCGTCGAGATCGGTCTCGCGCGGGGGCGCGCCGTTTACCGTCATCACCCCAGCAATACCGCACATCAGCCGGACAACCGTTCCTCGAAGAAAGTCATGTATTGCGAGACTATCGTCTCTTCGGTGAAATTCTCCAGAAAAACCTCGTGACCCTGGGTCGCGATTCGGGCCCGGACGTTCTCGTCCTCGACCACGTAGCGGATCGCCCGCGCCATGGTCGGCGCGTCGTCCACGGGCACGAGGATACCGGTCTCCATGTGTTCGATCAGCGTGCCGGGGCCGAGGCTGTCGGCGGCGATCACCGGCTTACCCTGCGCCCAGGCCTCGATCACCACGTTGCCGAGCGGCTCGTGACGCGACGGACAGACGAACACGTCGCAGGTTGCCAGCAGATCGGCGGCGTCCTCGCGCCAGCCGAGGAACCGCACCCGCGGTTTGATCGCAAGCTTTTCCGCCAACGCTTCGAGCGCGGCCCGTTCCGGCCCCTCGCCCGCGAGCCAAAGATACACATTCGGCACCCGCGCCACCGCCTGCAACAGCGTATCGAAGGCCTTGTTCGAATGCAGACGGCCGAGACCCAGGATCAACGTCGTGTTGACCGGCGTGTAAAGCGCGCTTCTCGAAATCGGCGTCCCCTTGGCGCCGGTGACGAAGTTCGGCATATAGTGCGCCCGCTCGCGCGGCCAACCGGCATCGACGAGGTACTGCACGATATCCTCGGTGTTGCCGATCAGATGATCGCAGCTTTGATAGTACTTGAGATCGTAATAGCCGCCGAGCCGGCCGATATGAACGAAATCGCCCTTCGGGCAGAAACCGCTCGCCCGGTTCATCCAGGTCATTACGATGTCGGGATTGAAATCCTTGATCTCGCGCTGAAAGGCGCGCTTGGTCTGAAAATCCCAGGCGCCGCCGAAACGCAGCGTGACCGGCGCAATGCCGTGTTCGGCGAATATCTTCTCGCGCGCGCCGTTCGGGCGCATCAACACCCGCTGCTCGATCCCGGCCCGATGCAACGCGCACACCAAGCGGGTGAAGAACGCTTCCGCGCCGCCATACTCGGCACCCGCCATCGCCTGCATGACCCGCATCAGGGCAACAACCTTTCGAACGCCGTCGCGGCGTCCTCCCAACGCCAGCGGCGTTGCCTCGCCAGCGCGGACTCGTGTTGCGTCCGCCACAGCCCGTCGTCGGACAATAAATTCATCGCCGCCTTGGAGAAGGCTTCGTCGTTTTTCGCCACATATCCGGTGACGCCGTCGATCACCCGCTCGGCCATCGAACCGATATCCTGAACGACCGCCGGCACGCCCATGGCCTGCGCCTCGCCGAGCGCCAAGCAAAAGGTTTCGTTGACGTCGCCGCGATACAGCATGACCCGGGCGGCGCGCAATTCCTCGATCAACCGATCCTTGGGCACCGGTCCCCGGACAGCCACGCCTTGCTCCTGCATACCGCGTGCTTTGTTCAACACCGCATCCATTTGGGTAACTTTCGCGTCGCCGGCGGAACCGTAAACCGACGCGCCGGCGAAAATGTGCAATTCGGCTCCGGGAACGTGGGGATATATGGACGCGGCCCAAATGTCCAGCAGCCAATCGAGGGAGCGCAACGGGTTCGAGGTAAAAACGGCGCGCGGCCCCGGTATGCCCTCAGCCGTGGCGGCGGTCGCGAAGGCGTCGGGAATCCCATAAGGGATCACAACCCGGCCGCCGTCGGGCGCCCAACGCGGATACGTGGCGGCGTGATAGGCGCCGATGAACACGATGGCCGGGCGGCGGCGCCAAAGCTTGGACAGGTAACGCCACTTCAAAAGATAGCCGGCCGGGTTGTGAATCCAGAAAACGGCGCGGCGGGCCTTCGCCACCAAGGGAATGAGCCTGTCGCCCCGGTTGGCGATATAAAGATCCGCTTCTGCCGGAACGCCCCGATAGGCGCCGCCGTCGTGGATCGGCCGCCACTGAACGCCGTTGTGATCGAGCGGCGCCGCGCAACGGTTGCAGACCGTCACATCGTGGCCGCGGCGCGCGAGCGCTTCGGCGAGACACACCACGGCGGATTCGACGCCACCCAGGGGCTCGGCCTCGAAGGTTTTTCCGTCGAAGGCAATACCGTCGTCGGCGAGGACAATGCGGCTCATCGAACCCTATTCCCCCTCAAGGCGGGCCTTGAGGTACGATATCAGGGGGTACAGCCCCGCAAACACGGCGATCAGAAATCCGTAGCCGCCTTCGCGGTAGCCCCGGCGCAAAAAATAGCATTTGAAAAAGCGGCTGAAGAAACGCCGCAGGTTGTTCGGGAACGATCCGATCCGTCCCGAATCGCGCAGATCCTTGGCCCGCGCGGTGGAATAACTGTCGAGGCGGCGGATCATGTCGGAAA
>JAVJPD010000572.1:0-1237 GCA_040216475.1 Rhodospirillales bacterium | reverse complement strand
CTGGCCGAGCGTCGCCTGTGCCGCCGCCAGGCGCGCGATCGGCACCCGATTGGGCGAGCAGGACACGTAATCGAGCCCGACTTCCTTGCAGAACCACACCGACTTCGGATCGCCGCCGTGCTCGCCGCAAATGCCGAGCTTGATGTCGGGCCGGGTTTTACGGCCCCGCTCGACCCCGATGCGCACCAACTCGCCGACGCCCACGGGATCGATCGAAACGAACGGATCGACCGGGAAGATGCCGTGACGGCAATACTCCTCGATGATGGAGGCGGTGTCGTCGCGCGACAGCCCATAGGTGGTCTGCGTGAGATCGTTGGTGCCGAAGCTGAAGAATTCCGCCGTTTCGGCGATTTCGTCGGCGACCAGCGTCGCGCGCGGCAACTCGATCATGGTACCGACGAGGTACTCGAGATCGACGCCCTGTTCCGCCATCACCGCCTGCGCTACCCGGTCGACCAGCTCCTTGAGTATATCGAGTTCCTTCTTGGTCACGATCAACGGGATCATGATTTCCGGAACCACCGTTTCGCCGTTCTTGCCGACTTCGACGGCGGCCTCGAAAATGGCGCGGGCCTGCATCTCGTAGATTTCCGGGTACGTAATGCCGAGGCGGCAGCCGCGATGGCCGAGCATCGGGTTCTCCTCGTCGAGCTGCTGCTTGCGCGCCTTGACCAGATCGAGATCGATACCGGCGGCTTCCGCCACCTCGGCCATCTCTTCTTCGGTGTTGGGCAGGAACTCGTTCAACGGCGGATCGAGCAGCCGGATCGTAACCGGCAACCCCGCCATGATCTCGAACAGAGCCACGAAGTCCTCGCGCTGATAGGGCAGCAGTTTGTCGAGCGCCTTGCGCCGCTGCTCCTCGCCCGAGGCGATGATCATCTCGCGCATGTGGATGATCCGTTCAGGATCGAAGAACATGTGTTCGGTGCGCGACAGGCCGATGCCTTCGGCGCCGAACTTGCGCGCCGTTTCGGCGTCCTTCGGGGTTTCCGCGTTGGCGCGCACGCCGAGCTCGCGGATGTTGTCGACCCAGGTCATCAGAGCGGCGAAGTCGCCCGACAGTTCGGGCTGAATGGTGGCGACCTTGCCGAGCATCACTTCGCCGGTGGCGCCGTCGATGGTGATCACGTCGCCTTCCTTGACGACCGCGCCGCCGGATGCGGTCAGGGTATTCTTGGCGTAATCTATACGGATCTCGCCGGCGCCGGCGACGCAGGGAATGCCCATGCCG
>JAVJPD010000571.1:0-10027 GCA_040216475.1 Rhodospirillales bacterium | reverse complement strand
GGAGACGCGGGGCGATTTCGTCATCGCTTCAACCTAAGCGTTCTGGATGAACATACGCGGATTGAGGGCCTCCTCGATAGGCTTTGGTTTCCAACCGAGAATTTCTTGCGCCTTGTCGTTTGCGCCGATGCTGACAGGGGTCTCTCCAGGACGCATGGAAATGGCGCCGAAACGCAGCAGAGAAGGATCGGCTCCGAGTGTTTGCGCGAGGCTCAGCAAAAGCTCTTTTAAAACTGTGCCGCGGCCGTTTGAAAGGTTGAAAAGATCGAACGTGACACGTGGCAGATCGCGAGCAAGAGCAAGGTAGCCCGTGCACAAATCCTCGATGGCAAGAAAGTCACGCAGCTGGGTACATGGTGACAGGTCAATGGGATGATTATTTATTAAAGATTCCGCAACAAGCGCCAGCACTTTGTTGGGATCGTCAAGCGCGCCGATGGGATTGAATATTCGCGCGACTCGGGTCGGCACACCATAGCGAAGCGAAAGCTGCCTCGCAGCAAGAGTTTCGGTCAACTTACATAGGGCGTAAGGCGTTTCCGGCAGGCAGATGTCTTCCTCCCGGTTCGGTGACTCGGCGATGCCGTATTCAGAGGCCGAACCGGTCACGATCACGCCGGTGCCGGTTTTGGCACAATGCCGAAAAAGCGCCCATAGAGGCTCGACATTGATCGCGAACCCGGCGGCGAGATCGTAATCGGGCAAGCCATAGCGCGTTGTATACCCCGCCTGATGAACCCAGATATCGGGCCGAAGGCGCTCGATCAATTTTGCCACGGCATCGCCTTCGCGAATATCCAACGTCGCGAAGGACGCCGAATCGGGCAAGGTCGCAAGCCGCCGTGCCCGAAGACCGCTATAGGAATCGCGTGGGCCGGTCAGCGTGGCGGTGACGGTATATCCGGCTTCGGCGAAAGCACGAACCAGATGGGCGCCGATAAAGCTGGTGGTGCCCGTGATAACGGCGGTTTTCGTTCCGGGTGTTTGGCTCATCCGGTTGCACTGGGTCCGGTAGACCAGTCGTAGGGCATGGCCGGATCGCTCTCGTTCCGTCGTTCCGCTTCGTTCGGGTCGTGCGGCAACGTCGCGCAATTGACGATCAACGCTTCTTCGGGACCGACTCCGAGAAAACCGTTCCAGATCATCGGCGAGATTGTCGCCAGGGCGTAATTCTCGGCGCCCAGCATCACTTCCTGCACTTGGCCGCGGGTCGGGCTGTTTTCCCGGTCATCGAATAAGACCAGTAAAATGTTGCCGATGGGGACAGCGAGGTTGACGGTCATTTTTCTATGCCGCCGCCAGGCTTTTACCGCGCCGGGCTTAACCGTCGAGAAATAAACCTCGCCGAATTTCTCGAACGGGGGTCGGTCGGCCCGCAGCATGTGCATGACCTTGCCGCGCTCGTCGGCGAATTGTTTAAGCGGCGTGATCCGAACACCTTCGATCAACGGCTCGCTTCCATGAAACTCCGGATTTGTTCCCGGGTCACGATGACGGGGTCGGCGCCGTCATTGACCTGTTTATACCAGCAGACGGTGCATTCGATCGCTTGATCGAAATTCCACAATGGCCGCCAATCTAAAAGCACGGACGCCTTGTCGTTATCGAGATAGAGTAGTTGCGCCTCATGAGGGTCATCGGCGCGGGCATCGACCTGTACGGTTCCTGAGCCCCAGGTTTTTGCGGCTCGTTCGGCCAGTTCCCGCACCGTGCGCACGTTTTCGGTATCGGGCCCGAAATTCCAGGCTTGAGAAAATTGACCGGGCTCGTCCAACAGGCGTGCGGCAACGTTGAGATAGCCCGAGAGGGGTTCCATCACGTGCTGCCAAGGCCGGGTCGCGTCGGGATGACGGATGCGAATCGACTCGCCCTTAATCAGCGCCCGGATGGTATCGGGCACAATACGATCAGATGACCAGTCTCCGCCCCCGATGACATTGCCCGCCCGTACCGTGGCGGCGCCGAAATTCTCGCGCCGGCGAAAATAAGACTCCTGATAGCCGGTAAAGACGTGTTCCATGGCCGCCTTGGAGGCGCCGTAAGGATCCGGCCCGCCGAGTTCGTCATTTTCCCGGTAGCCCCAGACCCATTCCTTGTTGCGATAGGCCTTGTCCGAGGTAATGAAGACCAAGGATCGGACGGACTCGGTATGGCGAATCGATTCAAGCAAATTGATTCCACCGGCTATGTTGGTGTCGAAGGTGAGCTTAGGTTCGGCGTAGCCGCGACGGACCAGAGCCTGGGCTGCCAAGTGGATAACGATTTCTGGCCGGACATTCTTAAGAACGCCCATCACCGTTTCCATGTCACGGATATCGCCGTCATGCTGATCGATACGCTCGCGCAGCGCGAGTTGATCAAACAGCGGTGCATCGGGCTCGGGCGGCAAAGCAAAGCCGGAAACCCTGGCGCCGAGTTCGAGCAGCCAAGCGCACAGCCAGCTGCCCTTGAAGCCGGTGCTGCCGGTAACTAGGACCGTGCGGTCGCGGAAAACGTCAAAAGCGGCGGTCATTTACCAAACAATCCAGGGCGCTTTACCGGCATCGGCCATCTCGTTGAGCAGGGCATAATCGCGCGTCGTATCCATGCATTGCCAAAACCCGTCATGCGCAAACATGGCCATCTTGCCTTCGCGTGCGATTTTCCGCATCGGTTCGCGTTCGAGGATTTCGTCTTCGCGGTCGGCATCAAGATAGTCGAACACCTCCCGGCGGCAGACGAAAAAGCCGCCCGAGATGCGACCGCCGGTGGCTTGAGGTTTTTCGTTGAATTCCATGACGATGCCGTTGCCGTCGTCGAGGATCTCGCCGAATCGGCCCGGCGGGCGCACGCCGCTGACGGTCAGGACCGCGTCCGTCGACTTGTGAAAATTCACCAGCGCCTTGAGATCGACATCGCCGACACCATCGCCGTAAGTCAGCATGAAATGCTCGTCACCGCCGATATACCGCTCAACGCGTTTGAGGCGTGAGCCCGTGAGGGTGTCGAGTCCCGTTTCGGCGAGCGTCACCCGCCAATCGATATGTTCGTGATTGTCGAGATATTCGACGGCGCCGCCTTTGGAAAAATCCACGGCGATATCGCTGATGTGAGCCTGGTAATTCATAAAGAAATCGCGGATCACCCCACCTTGATGGCCGAGGCATAAAACGAAGTCCTTGAACCCGGCATGGGCGTAATACTTCATGATGTGCCACAGGATCGGCTTCTCGCCGACCGGGATCATCGGCTTCGGAATGTTATCGGCGACGTCGCGGATTCGCGTACCCTTTCCGCCGCAAAGAATGACGGTTTTCAAAATAACCCCTTCGTCTTAAATAAGTTTAAGTACGGCTTGAACATTAAAAAGCAAAATAAATGAATTCCTGCATTTTATCACCCCTATAAATGGCGATAAGAATGCAAACGGCGGCCGTTGAAAGCGAGAAGGGCATCAGCCAGTTCAGGTTTTGCTGCAGTCTGACAAGAACATTTCGGCCCTGTTCGGCGTCCTGAAGCCGTTCGGCAATCGCGTCGTATCTGGGCATGAGAACGGGCTTCCATGCTGCGGTCAGTTCTTGTGTGTTCGGTGCACACCATACGATCATTAACAAAACAGCAAGCCAAACGAATAACTCCGAATATCCGAACAGAGTCTGGCCGAGCGGCAATCCGAGTGAAATACCGCCAAGCATTTCGCTGATGGTAGATGACAGTACGATGCCGTTCAATCCGGCCATGCCGGCAAGAATGGCGAAAGCATCTTCGAAGGTGTTCGCCCTGAAAAACGCCCAGGCGGTAACGACGGCCACGAACGTAATAAGCCGGGATACCATGCGGCCCGCCGGTGAAGAGGGCCGGCGATCGTAACCGATATGCCTTTTGAGGGCATGCCATCCGTGATTGACGGCAAGGAAAAAGCCGTGCAGCCCCCCCCAAAAGACAAACGTCCAGGCTGCGCCATGCCATAACCCGCCGTTCAGCATCGTAATAAATAGATTCAGATAACGGCAAACGATGCCTTTACGGTTGCCGCCGAGCGGAATGTAAAGATAATCGCGCAAAAAGCGGGAAAGCGTGATGTGCCAACGCCGCCAGAAATCGATGATATTGACCGCCTTGTAGGGGGAAAAAAAATTCAGCGGTAATTTTATGCCGAAGATTCGAGCCAAGCCGATAGCCATATCGGAATAGCCGGAAAAATCGAAATAAATCTGAAAGGTATAGGCCAACATACCCGCCCAGGCATCGATCAGCGTCGGGTTCTGTTGTGCCGAATCGAACAATGTATCGGCATAGGGATCGAGCCCGTCGGCAATGACGACTTTCTTGAATAAGCCGATCGCGAAAATAATCAAACCGACATAAAGATCTGCGCCTCGCATGAGGAAAGAATCCCGATGCCGATACTGAGGCATGATTTCCTGGTGGTGAACGATGGGGCCGGCAATCAGCTGAGGGAAAAAGCTCACGAAAAACGTGTATTCCAGTAGGTTCACATTTTTGACCTTGCCCTGAAAGGCGTCGACTTGGAAAGCAATTTGCTGGAAAGTAAAAAAGGATATCGCCAGGGGAAGTATGATTGCACTTGTATCGACGCCGAACCGCAGGCCCGTTACATCATTGATGGCCTCCAATAAAAACCCGGCGTATTTGTAGTAGGCCAACAGGCCCAAATTGAAGGCGATTGCCGAGATCAGCAGGGTTTTATTCGGCCTTTGAATCAAGGAGACGCCAAGGGCAAAATTGATGATGATCGACGTCGCCAAGAGAATGACATAAACGGGATTCCACCAGCCGTAAAAAACGAACGATGCAATGATGATTCCGATAAAAGCGCTTTGTTTACCGGCAAATCGTGCGAGCAATGCGGCAATGAAAACCGTGATCGGCAGAAAATAAATCAGGAAAATTGACGAACTAAACAGCATTCGGACTCTAAATACCCGTGTAATGTGTCCGAATGAAACCGGCCAGGGCCCGGGCAGCCAGCGTATGCCCCTTGGTATTCCAGTGCCCATCATTCCTGAAGTGAAGCGACAGAGGGTCGCCGGTCGCCTCGAACAGGGTGCGGAGATCGACAAAATTGAGGCTGCGTTTCTTCAATTCTTCCACGAATTGCCGGTGGCGCTTGTTTTCCGCTTCTTTCTGATCGCCGTGCCAAAGTCCCCGAGAGGGAATGAGCAAAACGATCGTATCGTATCGAGCCGCCAGCCGGGCGAGATACTGAGCTGCCGCAATGGTTTCTTCGCGCGAATAGCGATGCTCTCTTACGCCCTCTAAATTGGGGACAATAAGCCCGAACCGTATGGCAAGAGCCTTTAAAGCCGGCGTGCTGTGAATCAGCGAGGTGACAAGAAAATACATGGCCGAATGGCGCATCAGATAAGTTTTGACGGCCATTAATCCGGCGTCCGGTTTGGGAATGTTTAGAGCCTTCCAGTTTGAGGCTGTTTTATTTTGCACCGCGCGGCCGGACGGCGGTGCGTAATTTTTTATATCCGTTTCCATGGTCACGGCGATAATCACGCGGCCGATCTCGGCGCCGTGGCTTGCGGCATAGCTCAACATTTTCGCGTAGTTATCGATTCCGGCCGTCATGCTGACATTGATCACACGTGCGCCGATGAATTTCTCCAGTTGCTCGGAGACGCGTTTTTTCTTTTCGATACCCCATCCGAACGTGAATGAACTGCCGGCGAACACGAAATCATCCTTCCGTATGTCGTGGAAGCGTCGGGTATCGCGCAGTCCGTCCGCATTGAACCGGACGATGATATTGAAGTCGCCGGTATTCTTGATTTGGCGAACCGCTTCATTCGGCGGCCCGAGAACGGGCCGCGTTTCGCTAGCAGCCTGGAAATGAATATGGTGCGCCGGATTGAGTTGCGGCAGGCAAAATCGGACGGCGAATTCGGCAAGAAACAGACATGCACCGAAAACAAGCAGGCTGGCCGGCCAGCGAATTATTTTATTCATGAAATCGGTCGTGACGGGTATTGTAGTTTTTCCTGCGGCAAGAAAGGCTCGTGTGCCTGATCCGAGGGCGGTGCAAGATAGCGGAGAATATAACCTTGCCGTTGTTGCATCTCGATACGGTAGTCGTTCATCGGCAGCGACAGAAAAGACCGGATTGCCGACGCGACGTCTTGTGGCTGCCGCACCCGGCGTTTCAGTAAATCACAATCAAATAACGGATCATCGGTCAGCAGACTGTCACCCTCGAAGCGCATCAATGGGATTCCCATGAAGCCGGCGATCAAGGCGACGGTGCTGCCTTGATACAGCACGGCGTCCGCCCGTTCGAGATCCTCTTGAAGATCACCGATGTCGCTTTTGCGCAATGGGCCGGCTGGGCCCGTTTCGATGCCGGCGAGCCGAGCCAGCCGCTCATAGGGATAGGCGGGATGAGCGCGGACGATAAATCGATATCCCGGCGATAAACGGGCGGCGCATTCGGCAAATCGCAGCAGCCCGACCATCTTTTCCAGCCCCTCAAGGACGACCAGCACTGTATGAATGGTTTGGGGTGGATCATGCCGCGGCACGAGCCGGGAAAATTCCGGTCCACGTAGATTGCAGCCGGAAAAAACCCTATCGGGATCATGCGCGCCGAGGGAAAGAAAAATATCACGGGCTGCCGGGCCGGTGCAGACGATTCGATCCGGAGCCGGGCGGATCGGGATCTCCTCGGGCGTGACGACGTTCTTCAAATGCGCCGGCAGTACGGCGCAATGAAGGAATCCGATGACATCGCGGGGATCGGGCCGGTTCTTGGCGGCTAAGGCGACGCCGCGCTCCCAAGGGTTGTTCTCATAGATGTGAATCACCCGGGCATTGGGATTGCGGTCGAGCAGGTTTTGCAGAGACCGTTTGACGATCAATCCCATACCTTTATGAATGACGGAATGTTTTAGGCTTTCCCGTATCAAGCCATTGAAGTTAGGGAAACCTTCGCCGCTCAACCGTAAACGGAAGCCCGAAAGAAAAGCGCTGAGCGCGAGCCTGAAGGCATCATGCAGGCTCAAGGCATGGCCGGTTGTTGCCAGTGCAAAACCGTCGAAAGACCGGCAGCGGTCCGTTGTCGGAAAGACCTCGCCTTGAGGCTGGCCCAAAATCAGCACGCGTTCGCCACGGTTCTCGAGCCAGTGTGCGAGATTACCGAAATAAGCGTCCCGGTACGGCGGCTTTTGGTGCTGGAAGGAATCCGGAAAATGAGTGACGAGAATGACCGAGCGGTTCGTGACGTACCGTTCCGGTATCGGGTAACGGCAAGCAGCGAGAACGAGCTTGATTCCATGACGGAAAACTCTAAGCATTCCGATCACCGGAGAAAGCAAATAGACCCCTGATCGGCATAGCCATGTGAATCGGTCGGCCGCCCGCGAATAGATGCGCCGACCGGCCTCTTCGGCGATCATACGCGCGGCCGATGCCGTCGCCGGTGACGGACAACAAAACGTTAGGGCCAACGGGGCAGCAGGGTCCTGCAGACATTTCCGCAATCGAAAAAGCAAATGAAGGTTTCCCAAAAGATCGTTGTTATGCTGATCACGGCAGGAAAGCCACGTCAGCCACCAACCTTCTTCATTCTTGTTGAGGCGGCAAAGCCGCGTAACGACGGCATTGTAGTCGTGCAGCAAAGTTTTCGTTTCTTCGTGCGTCAATGTGGGTAACGGATAACGCGTATCGGAAACGGCCTCGCCGGGATAAGCTGGATCGACCAATACCGCTTCGCGGCCATCGGCAGGGCAATGGGCGCTCGCCGTGAGATGGAGTGCCTGCAATAAGATTCCGTTTCGAGAAAAGCCGCGCGATCAGGCTTTCGCGAAAGTTCGATGATCGACGCCTTGCGCGACTTTCGATTCGCCGTATTGGCGGCCGGGAATGTTGGTCCAGACCAGTGCTTCCGGAAGATCGTAAAGCTGGTCGCAGTCTTTGCAATAGGAAATATCGTCGAAACGTTTCTCGATATGCGCGCGGCGCAGGTTTTCGTAAGCCTCGCCTTCGACCACATCGCGGATGGATTGCGTGTCTAAATGTCCGAGCACCGCTTGGTCGTCCTTACCGAGCGTCATGCAGCAGGCCACAACGGCAGCGTTATGACCGTCCAATCCGCCGGCCCGCACCTGCAGCAAGGGTGAAAAGGGGCGGCCGCAGGACCGCTTCTCCGGCGTATGCGTTAGTTTTTTGCGATCATAAGGTGAGTCATAGCCGCCCGACCAATTATGCATGAGCCACACCTCGGCCAAGCCGCCGGTATAGTCCACCCAGTTTTTACGGTAGAGCCCGATCTCTTCGTCGACGTTTTCGGCGTCGATAATTAGGTGATAAAGGTGAAGTTCGGTATGACCGCCGAGTTCACGGTTGAGATCGACGAACCGTTTGACGTTATCGCGAACCTGATCGAATGAGTCCTTACTCATCCAGGTCTTGTAGGTATTTCGGTCGTAGCCGATGGCGGAGACGCGCAGAACATCGAGACCGGATTCGATCAGTCGCCGCGCCAGTACTTCCGACAGTTTGTAGCCATTGGTGAAGGAAATACACTTGAGGCCTCGATCTTTGATATACCGAACCATATCCGGCATATCGTTGTTCAGCGTCGGTTCGCCCGATCCATGCAGGGATACGGCCTCGACACCGTACTGCAGGGCATCTTCGATGACTTTCTCGAAAACCGGCAAGGGCATTTTCTTGAGAAAGCCCTTTTCCCGCCCCTCCGCTTGGGGGCACATCTGGCATTTGTAATTGCAGCCGCCGTTCAGTTCGAGATCGAGCTGCTTGACGACGATTTGATCGGGAACAGGCATTAAAACAATTTCTCCGTAGGGGCCTTATGTAAGGGGTTATGCTGCCGGGGGCAATGCCGAGGCGAGATTAAGGCCGTTAAGAAGTGCCTCGGGCTCGCAATCTTTCTTCGACGCGGGCGATATCCTCGGGGCGGTCGACGCCGATGGAACCCGGTTGGATCGGCACACAAGCGATGCGCCGACCGTGCTCTAAAAAGCGCATCAATTCAATGCTTTCGGATTCTTCGACCGGCCCGCGCTGCAGCCCGGCAAACATCAGGAGGGCATCTCTGGTGAAGGCATATAGGCCGACGTGAACGGTGCGTTGGGGCGTTTGCCTGAATCCGGCCGGAACCGGCAATCGGGAGAATGTCAGGACATGATGATCAAGCGTGGAAACGAGATGCACCACGGAGTCGTCTTGTTCCTGCTCCGGTGAGCATTCCGGGATGTAGGCGGTTGAAACGCCGGTGCCGCGCGACATCGACCGCTTCAGACACTCAACAACGGCGTCGATCGCCGCAGGGTCGATCAGCGGCTCGTCCCCCTGGATGTTCACGAAAATGTCGGCTTGCCGGCGTCCGGCCACCTCGGCCAATCGATCCGTTCCGGTTTCATGATCGCCCGACGTCATTTCGGCATTGATTTCATTCTCCCGGCAGAACGCGGCAATGCGGTCGTCATCTGTGGCAACCAGAACCGAATCCACGGATTTGGCTTGTTGCGCGCGGCGCCAGACATGCAGAATCATGGGCTCGCCGGCGATCTCGGCCAGCGGCTTGCCGGGAAACCGCGACGATCGCCAGCGGGCGGGTATGATGCCGAGTACGGTCAAACGCCCCGCCCGGCATATTGATGAAGGCACGCTAAACGGTGGCGTATCGGCCCGATGTAGGAACGGTAAAAAGGCGGCTTGAACTGATAGTAAAACGAATGCCAAGGACACGGCTTATCAAGCAGTATTATATCCTGTGAAGCCCAGGGATAATCGTCAAAGCGTATGACGGCTCCATCGGGAAGTTCCTTTTCTTCCCGATTACAGCAGTAGAACATGATTTTTGCCGATGTCGATTGACGCATGATCGAAAAGTATTTTTCGATGATGGGGAAATCCATCTCCTGCATGGATGCAATATTTATAGCAAGCGACATAGGTAAGCCGGCGATAAGATCAGCATGATCGGCCTGAACGGCAATAAGTCGGATGCTTGGATTGCTCTTAAGCTGCGCTATTTCTTTTGCGTTGGTTGCCAAAC
>JAVJPD010000570.1:0-6388 GCA_040216475.1 Rhodospirillales bacterium | reverse complement strand
GGCGGCGCGCCGTTCACGCCGGTCATCAGCGACGCCAACGCCGCGTACGCCGACGTTCTCGAATTCGACGTCTCGACACTCGAGCCCATCGTTGCCGCGCCGCCCGATCCGGAAAACGTCGTGCCGGTCTCGAGCGTGGCCGGCAAGGAAATTCATCAAATCTTTATCGGCACCTGTGCCGGCGGCAAGCTCGACGATCTACGCGCCGCCGCAAGCGTTCTGAAGGGCCGCCGGATCGCGCCGCACGTGCGCGCGCTGATCGCACCGTCGACGCAACGCATTCTCCAACAAGCCGACAAAGAAGGCCTGCTCGCGACGTTCATGGCGGCGGGCGCGACGATTCTCACGCCGGGGTGCGCGGCGTGTTCCGGCTCGACCGGGCCCTTGGCCGACGGCGAACGCTGCATCACCACCGGCACCAACAACAAGCCGGGGCGCATGGGCAGCAAGGACGCCGAAATCTACCTCGCCAACGCGGTCACGGTCGCGGCGAGCGCGGTGGCGGGCAAGATCGTCGATCCGCGCGACGTGTTGAATTGACGGGATACGCGCGATCATGAGCCATCCGTTTCTGTTCGAAGGCCGGTGCTGGAAACTCGGCGACGGCGTCTCCAACGACGACGGGCTGATGGACCGCCGGTATTTCCGCGAACGCGTTTTCGACGCGGACGTGCTGGCGCCGCACGCGCTCGAGCCCTTGCGCCCGGATTTCGCCGCCACGGCCGCACCCGGCGACGTGATCGTCGCGGGCAAACGGTTTTGCGAGGGCAATCCGCATCCGCAAGGATGCCTGGGATTGAAGCGCCGCGGCGTCGCCGTCATCGCCGAGAGCGTGCAGAACACGCCCTACCGGCTCATGGTCACGATGGGGGTGCCGTTCCTACCCTTTGCCAAAGGGGTTACCGCGATGGCCAAGGACGGCGATACGATCCGCCTCGATATCTCGACCGGCCTGTTCGAGAACCTCTCGTCCGGCGAATCGATCCTATACGATCCGCTGCCGCCGTTCCTGCTCGAGATCATCGCCGCCGGCGGTTCGCGCGATCATCTGCGCCGACGCCTGATCGCCGCCGGCAAGATCGAAGCCTGAATTTTCCTATCGGTTTTCGCTTTCCGTCAATCGAAACACGATGGGCACGTCGAGGTTCGCGCCGACGGGGATACCCGCACGCGTCGCGGGCATGAATTTCCATTTCATCACGGCGGCGCGCGCCGCCTCGTCGAGAACCGAATAACCGCTGCTCTCGATCACGGTGACGCGCTCGCTCGCGCCTGCCGTGCCGACCCTGACGCGCAACACCACGCGGCCCTCGAAGGCATTGCGCCGGGCGCGCTCGGGATACGCGGGCGGCTTGTTGCCGGACGATCCCACGCTGTAGCTCGCCGCCGTCACCGGCTCGGCCTCGCTCTTCGACGGCGCTTGCCCGCCGGCGGCCCCGCCTTGCGGGCCTTTGGGACGCGGCATCGACAAGTGCGCCTGTCGTTCCACCGGCTTTACCGTGGGTTTATCGGCCGGTTCGGCCGTGGGTTTAACAGGGGGCGGCGGGAAGGAAACGGCGGGCGTTTTCGCTTCCGGCAAACGCACGCGGGTTTTGCTTTCCGTCATGACCGGCTTCGCCGGCACACGCGCGATTTCGATTTCGATTTTAGGCGCGGGCGGCGGCGCAACCGATTCCTTTATTTTCGATACGTCTTCCCGGCGAACCGCCTTATCCGGCACGGCGTTCGAATCGGCATCACGGTTTTCCCCGGCACGGTCGATGGCGTTCGTGGGCGGCACCGGCGTGCTGACGGCGCGGTGCCGGCTCATCGCCCCCTTGAGATGCTCGGCGGATACCAATTCGACGGCGAAGGCCTCGATGACTTTCGGCGGCGTCGTTTCGATCGTCACCCAGGCGAGCGAGGCCGCCGCGCCGTGCGCCGCGACGGATATCACCGCCGCGCCCCAGCGCATCCCGGCCCAGGAAACCGAACTCAAACTTAGCCATCTCTTCGCCACCGGCACGATCACGGCCCTCCGGACGGCGGCGCGGTGCGTTCGAGATAGCGCCAGGGAATCACGTAGGGTTCGCCGTTTTCCTCGCCGCGCAACGCCGAGACCCCATAAGACGCCGCCAGGTTATCGGCGCTCAACACGGCGTCGGGCGGGCCGTCGCCGAGAATCTTGCCGCCGCCGAGCAACACCAGGCGGTCGCAGAAGCGCGCCGCCAGGGTGAGATCGTGCAGCACGACGACGATGCCGGCGCCGCGCCCGGCCATACCTTTCAGCAGCGTCATCACATGCAATTGATGATAGGGATCGAGCGAGGCGACCGGCTCGTCGGCGAGCAGCATCATGGGCTTCGTCGCCAGGGCCCGCGCGAGCATGACGCGCATGCGCTCGCCGCCCGAAAGCGTCGTCGCCGTGCGCGTGCGGATCGCCGCGACGTCCGTTTCCGCAAGCGCCGCCTCGACGGCCGCGCGGTCTTCGCGCGTCGGCTTCTGCCAGGGCGCTTGATGGGGCAAGCGGCCGAGGCCGACCAGACGTTCCACGCTCAAGGGCCAGTGGCAGACGCCGCCTTGCGGCAGGTAGGCGATCTCGCGGGCGAGGCGGCGGGGATCGAGCGCGCCGATGTCGCGGCCGTCCCACGTAACCGATCCGGCATTCGAGGACTGGACGCCGATCAAAGCGCGCAGCAGGGTCGTCTTGCCCGCGCCGTTGGCGCCGATCAGGCCGGTCAGACTGCCTTGGCCGAACGACACGCCGATGCCGTCGAGAACCGGGCGATCGCCGAAAACAACGGAGAGGTTTTGCGCGCGGAGTTCCGTCATGGGTTCATCCTCATCTCATGCTGCGCCGGGTTTCGATGACGAGATAGAGGAAGAACGGCGCGCCGATCAGCGCCGTCAACACGCCGAGCTTCAACTCGGGGCCGCTCAGGATCAGGCGCACGGCGATATCGGCGGCGAGCGTGAGCACCGCACCGCCGAGGGCGCTGACGATCAACAGCCGCCCCGGCCGGTGCTCGACGAACGGGCGCAGCAGATGCGGCACCACGAGGCCGACGAAGCCGATGATGCCCGACACCGCGACCGCCGCGCCGACCGAAAGCGCGGTGCCGATCACGATGCGCGCCTGGATGCGCCCGAGGCGAAACCCCAGGCTGCGCGCGGCGTCCTCGCCGAGCGTCAGGGCGTCGAGCGCGCGGCCCGTCGTCAGCAACAGCGCCCAGCCGGCGATCATCAGCGGCAGCGCCAGGACGACATGCTGCATGCTGCGATCCGAAAGCGAGCCCAGCAGCCAGAAGAATATCTCGAACGCCGCGTACGGATTCGGCGACAGGTTCAAGGCGAGCGTCGTCAGGGCGCCGGCGAAGGTGTTCACGGCGACGCCGGCCAGGATCAACGTCAGGATGCTGCTCTCCCGGCCCGCGAGCGTGTAAATCACCACGACCGCCAGCAGCGCGCCGGCGATGCCGCCGAGCGGCAACGCCAGCGCAAACGCCGCCGACAGGCCGGTATAGAACGCGATAACGGCGCCGAGCGCGGCGCAGCCCGACACCCCGATCAGACCCGGCTCGGCCAAGGGATTACGCAGCAAGCCCTGCAGGGCGGCGCCCGCGAGCCCGAGGGTCGCGCCGATGGTGAGCGCGAGGATGGCGCGCGGCAGGCGGATCTGTTCGACGATGATACCGACGAGCGACGAATCCTCCGCGCTCAGGCCGGAGAGCACCTTCAGGAACGGCAGTGAAATCGGCCCGGCGATCAGAGACGCGAAGAACAAAATCACGATGGCGGCGCAAAGCACGGCTATCAGCGCGCCGAAACCGATGATCGGTTTCGCCGGACCGCGGACCGCCATGGTTTCCGAGGCGCTCATGGCGTTTGCCCCGCCTGCATCAACGCCGTGCGTTCGCGCACCAAGCGCTCGGCGGCCTCGGCGATGAACGGTCCGCCGCAATTCCACAGGCTCGCCGGAATGACGGCGACCGAGCGCTTGCCGCCGGCCCAGCGCGAGGACAGCAGATAGTCGAGCGCGGGATGTTGGAGCAACTGATGGGCGATCGACGGATGCTCGGGCTTGAACTCGCTGAAAACGATCAAGGCCGGATCGGCGGCGATCAATCTTTCGAGCGGCAGGAACCCGGCTTGGTCCATGTGCATTCGCGCCGACAGATGGCTGAAGCCGGTGAGGGTGAGGATATCGTTGATCAGGGAGCGCCGCCCCATGGTGAAGCCGTTGGCACGGAAGATCACCGCGGCCGGTTTCGGCAAATCGGGCGATTTTGCCGCCGGTGGTTCCGTTGCCTGCCGGGCCGCCGCGAGCCGGGCATCCATGGTTCGAATCATGTCCTTGCCGCGCGCGGCCTCCCCCAGCAGCGCGGCCATGCGCCGGATATTGGCGCGAAGCTGCGTGAGACTCTCCGCCGGATCGAACAGCTCGATCCGGTAGCCGAGCCGGTCGAGCAAGGCGTTCGTCGCGCTGGTCGTATAGCGCCCGGCGATGATCAAATCGGGTTTGACGGCGATGATCTCCTCGGCACGGCCGTAATTGACCGGCAGGCCGCGCGCCTCGCGGTGCCAGTAGGCGGATTCCGGATCGGTCGCGAGGAACGTCATCGAGGCCATGCGCTCGCGCCCCGCCAGCGCCAGCGCCAATTGCCCCGCGCAGACGTTGAGCGAGGCGATGCGCTGCGGTTTCACGGCGCTTGCCGACGCCGCGTGCGAGCCGGGCGGAACCGCGAGAGCCGCCAAGACGGCGGCGAGACCGAATATCCGGATGGCTCTCACGTTCGACGGCTCCTCCTAATAGGTCAATTTTATGCCGGCGAAACCGGAAACGCCCGGCGTCCCGAACCCGGCGACTTGTTCGTAACGCTGATCGAGCAGATTTTCGATCCGTGCGAACAGTTTTACATGCTCGTTAAACCTGTACCCGCCGGAAAGATTCACCAGAAAATACTCATCGAGCGTCACAAGCCGGCTCGAGCCGAAATTATTGGTGAAAATCAGATCCTGCGCTTCGCCCGTATAATGCAGGTCGAGGTTGACGTTGGCCTTGTCGTTCAGGAACCGGTAGTTGGTATTGATATTGAATTTATGCTTGGGCCGGCGCACCAGCTCGCTGCCGACACGGGTGCCGCTTTCCTCTTCCGTCGTGGTCCAGGTGTAGTTCGCGGCGATATCCAAATTCTTCCACGGCCGCGCGGTGACGCCGAGCTCGACGCCGTGAATCGACGCACCGGCGATGTTCGCCGCCGACGTGCCGTTGCCGGTAATCAGGTCGCGGACCTGGCTGTCGAAATAAACCGCATCCACCTTGAGCTTATCCTTGAAGAACGACTGCTCGAAACCGGCTTCCCAGCTTTTCGTCTGCTCGGGTTTCAAATTCGGGTTGCCGACGAAATTGGTGGTGGACCCGAACAGCTCGAACAAAGTCGGGTTCTTGACGCCGTGGCCGAACGCGCCTTTGATTTTCGTGTTCGTTTCCCGGTGCAGATACGCGCCCGTCGTCCGGAAAGAATCCTCGAAGTCGATATTGGGGAAGAAATCGCTCCACTGACGATGCGCCCCGATGCTCAGGAACACGCGCTTCGCCAGGCCAAGCTGATAATTGACATTGAAATTGTGGTTGTTGACCTCGTTCACCCGGGAGGACGTTTGCCGGTCGTCTTCGTTGTCGTAGCCGAGCACCAAGGTGTGACCGGCGTTCACCAGGGTCGTGGTTTCCACGTTGAAGGCGGACTGGTAATCCAGAACCGTCTTCTTGCCCTCGTTGCGGAAGGTCAGGGCGCCGGAGCCGTTCTTGTTGCGGATGATGTTGTGAGTCGCGGAAACGCCGAATTTCTGCTTCCACATGCCCTCGAACAGATCGACGCGCACCTGGGCACGGCCGTACCGGTCCTTGGCATCGGTGGTGTTGGCCGAATCGACGACGGCCGGCGGCGAATTGCCGTTCGAGGAATCGGTATCGAGATCCGTGTGCGTGGTACGGCCGACCAGATCGAGGTGGATGAATTTCCTGTAACTCAAGCCGAGCTTGGTGTTGCTGTCGCGCATGTCGAAACCGTCTTTTTCGGTGCCCGCGGAGGCCGCCGAAACGCCGTCGGTGCGATAGCGGCTGGCGCTGACCCGCGCGTGATAGGTGAAATCGTTGCCGATCTTGCCGCCGGTGCCGGCGCTCATGCGGCTATCGCGGGTCATATGGCTGCCGAGTTCCTGCGTGAACGTCGCGGTCGGCCTGCCGTGGCCTTTTTTGGTGATGATATTGATCACGCCGCCGACCGCATCGCTGCCGTACAGCGCCGATTGCGGGCCGCGCAGCACCTCGATGCGCTCGACGTCGTAGATGTCGAGCATGGTGCCCTGGGGCCGCGCCAGGTAGACGTCATCCAGGTACAGGGCCACA
>JAVJPD010000569.1:0-3832 GCA_040216475.1 Rhodospirillales bacterium | reverse complement strand
TGGAAAAGCGGAAGGACAATCCGTCGAACGATTCCCACGTCGCGTAGCGGATATCGTTGTTGAAGGTCTTGCCGTCGAAGCTATTCATGTTCATGCGCCAGGTTTGGCCGGTGATCCAACCATCGCAGGCTTTTTCGTATTGGATTGACATAAACCCGTTGCCCGAAACGATGCTCGATCCCGATTTCGGCTTGACCAGTTTGATCTCATATAACGCCCGGTGCGGCACCAGCGACTCCGCTTGCGCGCCCGCCGCAACGAGAACGGCAAACCCCAACACACCGAACATGAGAAACAGACGTATTTTAGACATCAGCGCATCGATCCCGTAAAAAAGGCCGAGCTTACCATAATGGCTCCCCGGCGGCCCGGAAAGCAGTTCTTGCACCGAACCGGCGGGCACGATATCCAGGCATGGAAATCTTAACCGATGAACGTTAACAACTTCACATTTTGGATTTTTCCGTGAATCCGCTTCGCGTCTTAAGCATTTTCGGCACCCGCCCCGAAGCCATTAAAATGGCGCCGGTCGTTCTGTGCCTGGCGGAAACGCCGGGGATCGACTCCATGGTTTGCGTCACGGCGCAACACCGCTCGATGCTGGATCAAGTGCTCGATCTGTTCGCCATCGATCCCGACGCCGATCTCGACGTCATGAAACCCGGGCAGGACCTGACCCATATCACGACGGAAGTCCTGATCGGGGTCGGGCGCATTCTGGACGAAATGAAGCCCGGCCGCGTTTTGGTCCACGGCGACACCACCACCACCTTCGCCGCCGCGCTGGCGGCTTTTTACCGGCGCATCCCCGTCGGCCATGTCGAGGCGGGCCTTCGAACCGGCAACCGCTACGCGCCGTTTCCCGAAGAGATCAACCGCACGCTGACCGACGGCCTCGCCGATCTCTATTTCGCGCCGACCGAAACCGCGCGCGCCAATCTGTGCCGCGAAGGCGCGCCCGAGGACCGCATCGTCGTCACCGGTAACACCGTGATCGACGCCCTGTTTCACATGACCGCCCGGCTGAAGAACGAGCCCGCGCTCGGCAAGGATATCGCGGGCCGTTTCGATTTTCTCGATCCGGCGAAGAAACTGATCCTGGTCACCGGCCACCGCCGGGAAAATTTCGGCCAGGGATTCGAAAACATCTGCGCCGCCCTTGCCGAACTCGGCAGCCGCCCGGACGTTCAAATCGTCTATCCCGTTCATCTCAATCCCAACGTCCGCGAACCTGTACGGCGCATTCTCGGCGCCGTTCCGAACGTTCATCTGATCGAGCCCGCCGAGTATCTGCCGTTCGTCTTTCTCATGAGCAAAGCGCATATCGTGGTCACGGATTCGGGCGGCATCCAGGAAGAAGCGCCGTCTTTGGGGAAACCCGTGCTGGTCATGCGCGAGGTGACGGAGCGCCCGGAGGCGGTCGAGGCCGGCACGGTCAAGCTCGTCGGCACCGATTCCGCCGTGATCGTCGCCACGGCGGCGGCGCTGCTTGACGACGAAAAAGCCTATGAAGCGATGAGCCGAGCCCACAACCCGTACGGCGACGGCGAGGCGAGCCCGCGCATCCGCGACGCGATCCTGCGCGAGCACGGAATCACGTAATTAAAGACGCATTAAAGACGCCGTTAAGTCAGGATCCGGCCTTGGCCTTTTCGTCGATGAGGGTCTTGTACCCGGTCATCAGCTTTTCGGCCCTGTAGTCGACGACCTCGTAAACCCAACCCTTGATCCGCTTATTGATCGCCTCGACACGCTTGGCGAGACCGCTACCGGCGTCCGCCGGCGCTTTGGCCTCGGCCGTAAACTTAGCCCAATACTTGTCCATCAGCTTGATTGCCTCGGTCTTGATGACCAAGCCATCGAACGTCTCGATGGTCGCGTGATGCACGGTGGTGGTGAAAGGAACCTTGTCCGCCGGGCGCACGTCGCGCAAATCGAGCTCACCCAGCGCGCCGGCGAGGTCCTTGGCCTTGTCCTGCTTGAGCGCGCCCTTCTCGGGCTTGGGATCGAGCGTGAACGGCTTGTCGCCGGCCTCGCGCGTGAGCGTGAACGGTTTTTCCTTCGCATCGCCGCTCTTATAGGCGAGGCTTTTGATGTCTTTGTCCTTAATGTCGATGATCCGCTCCACCAGCCAGTTCGGCGAGGAATGCGGCACCACCAGTTCGCCCTGGGCCCGCCAGGATTTCTTCTCGCCGGGGCGGCGCACGTACAGGCCCGGCACATTGGCGTGCGAGGTGATCAGTTCGAGCTTGCCGACGATCAGCGAAGCCAGCTTTTCGCCCTTGGCATTTTCGAGGATGACGAGCTTGGAGCGCGAGTCCTTTTTCTCGACGTCCTGAACTTCGAGCTTGCCGTACTTCTCGGGCTGGTCGGTCATCGCCTCGATGAGACGCAGGCCGGCCAGATCCGCCACCAACTTGCGCACCTTGCCGATCTCGACCGGATAGCCGCCCTTCTCCTTCATGATCCAGCCGTCGGGCGCCTTCTCGACGACGGACGTCTCCTCGCGCGTTTTCACGGTGATCTTGGCGACATCATTGGCCTGGTCGGCGAGTTTCGGGAACATGAAAACGCCGGTTGCTTCGGCCGTAAACTGATCGGCCCGCTCGATCACGGCAACGCCGGCCGCGGCGACGCTCACGATGGTCAAGACGGCCAGAAACAGCAATGTTTTCGGTGTCATCTCACTCAATACTCCTTGCTATCGCCCGCTTCGTTTCCCCGGTTTACGCCCGCCGAACGTTACGTCCGAACATCCGATACCGGCCGCCCGCGGCGCCCGGAACGGCGGCGGCGCATGACGGCGACGGCAATCGCGATGATCGTGATCAGGATCGGCACGCCCGCGATGTTGATGGCCTTGAGCCACGTTTCGAGCGTATCGATATCCTTGCGAAGCGCGTGCTGCACTTCGCGCAATTGGCTTCGGATCGCGATGATGTCGGAGCGGAACTTCTTCACCAGTTCCTGCTGCTCCTTGGTTAGAAGGACGTTTCCGGCCCGATCCTTCTTGTTGCCCTGAATCCCCGACAGCTTCTTCTCGACGTCTTCGAGTTTCTTCTGCAAGGACTGCTCGGTCTGGCGGTAGCGGATTTCCGCCGCGCGCTGCAATTGATCGACGACCTCGAATGAGCGCTGCTTGATGCCGCGTCCGCGCAGGCTGATCAACGCCTGGCTGCCGGAGAAATTCTCGATCGCGTTGATGGCGAAATCGGCGTTATTGGCGAACGGCATCACGATACGCTGGCCGAATAAATTGCGCTCGGACAGCCAGACCCGGTCGGCGAGCATGTCGACGTCCGCCACCACGATCACGCTGATCGGGCCTTTCGATTCCTTCAGGTGCGGCGGCAACGGCGCTTCTTTCTTATCCTTATCTTTGTCTTTGTTCGCCTCGTCCTTCTTCGGTTTCGGCGGCGCGTCGAACGCCGATTTGACCGGCCCCGTGATCCGCGCGGCCAGGACATGGTGCTTCTTGTCCGGCTTGAACTCGTTCAGCAAGGTGATCGGATCGGGCCGGATCGCCTTTGCCTTGCTGAGGTCGATCAGCATCGATTGATCGCTGGTCTGAGCCAACGGCGTAAACGTGGTTTTCGCCCCCTTGATCGGCTGCAAGGCCCCCGGCGTCAGAAAGCGGAGCTGTTCGAGCTCGCCGGTAATCACCTCGTTTTTCGCAAGGCCGTCCTTTTCGATGCCGAACCACAGCACATATTCGGTCACGACCGGCTGGCCGTTGCGCTGCGCCTGCACCCGGGTCGCGGTCTTGCGATCGCCGACGACCTTGCCCTTCACCATCTCGACGCCCCAGGCCGTCATCAAGATCGGAAGAGCA
>JAVJPD010000568.1:0-12331 GCA_040216475.1 Rhodospirillales bacterium | reverse complement strand
TCGAGGTCCGCCTTGACCCAAGTGCCGCCGAAATCGAAGGTGACGTACATTTCCTTGACCGTGTTATCGCCGGCCCAGGCATGGCCGCGGACTTCGAGTTCCGGATTCGAGGCCGATACGGTGATTCCGCTTTTCGGCGTCGTGATCAGGGATTTCACCGGCATCGACTCGATGATCTCGAAATCCTTGCTGGGTACTTTCTGGCCAGGCGCCACCGGATATTTCGGCACTTTGTAGGAGGTGCCCGTCATCTTGGCGCCATCGTGCACCTTGTCGCGCATCCAGACTCGCGTCAGCCACTTCTGCGAGCACGAACCCGGCCAGCCCGGCACGACCAAACGCAGCGGTGCGCCGTTTTGCGGGTGCAGGTCCTTGCCGTTCATGGCGAACGCAATCAGGTTGTTGGGGTCCATCGCCTTCTTGATCGGTACGCCGCGCGAGAGCGGCAACTTCTTCGCATCGCCCGACAGGTGCGCATCAGCACCTTCGTGGGCGGTGTAGACCACGTTGTTCTTCACGCCGGCGGCCTTGAGCACGTCGGCGTACCTCACGCCGGTCCATTCCGAGCATGCGACGGCGCCGTATGTCCATTGGTTGCCCGAGGCCTTGGGATAAAAGAAGCCGCGGCCGTTGCCGCCGCATTCGAGTTGCAATTGCAGCGTGATGACCTCGAATTTCTTTTTCAGGTCGTCAATCGAGAGCTTCATGGGCTTGTCGACTAAGCCATCGATGGTCAGCATCCAGCTCTTGGCGTCGGTTTTTTCCGGCGGAATGCCGTTATTGCGGATGAAGTGCCGGGAGATCGGCGTGATGGCATCGTCCAACAGATGCGGCGGCGTTTCGGCGTTCAACGGACGGTCGTTCAAAACCGTCAAGCCGTCCTTGCCCGTGATCGCGCCGGCCTTTTCCGCCAGCGCAACGGGGATGAAGCCCGAAGGCATGTTGCGGTGAAACGGAATCGCCGCGCCGATCATCGCTCCCATGGTGGCGAGCCCGGCGCCCCTGAGAAAGCCGCGCCGGTCCTTATGCGCGGTTCTGCCGAAAATAAGGCCATCGGCTTTTTCGGGGTCTTCGGCGTAGGCTTCGAACAGATTGACGTCGGCGTTTCGCTCCATATCTGCGTGATGTGAGTCTTTCGGCATGACGGCCTCCCAATATGACATTGCGTAGATATTATATGGGGCTCCTCTCGCCGCGGTTATTGATCGAGATCACGGTTACGAAGAGGGGATGCTGCCCGTTTCTTGCGGCGAACATTGCATCCGCGAAAAGTATAGTGAGATGGTTGCCGCTTTTATATTGCCGATATTTTTTGGGAATTCTCCGATAACTACAAAAAAAATACGTAGAAATTATCTAGAACTATACATTAATTGGTGTAGTTTTGTGGCCGCCACAAGCAGGGCGTTCGCAGCGCATCCGCCGAGTACGAACGTTGGATCGGATCAATCGTAATCGTGTGAATTGGCTCTCGTCGCGGGGGTTGCTCGCGTACAGTTTATGCACGAGCTTTGCGAGTTCGGCCGGATCGAGCGGCCAGGTCAGCATGCCGTCGGCACCGAGCGCCTCGGCGGCGCGCAGAATGTCGGTCCGGCGTTTGGCTTCGATATTGCGAAGGCGCAGCCGTTCCTGCTCGATCCGGCGATTTTCCTCGCGCCGTTTTTCCTCTTCCTCCCGAAGCTCCTGGCGCCGTTTCCGTTTGTGGCGATTCCGACGAACCATGATCTGCTCTAGAGCGGGGAGATCGTAACCGGAATATTATCGTATTCGAAAGGGAATAGACGGACGCTTCGTGCCGCCATTAGGCATCGAATGTCGAAAAAAATTATTTATGGTTTTATTTTTTTCGCCGTTCGAAAACGCCTTGCCATGATTCATCGGGAGGCGATTTTTTGTATGTCTGACAACGGTTTATAAAAACCTCGGACAATCCGTCGCCGGGAAAATCCCGTTTCAGCGTTTCATACAGACCGATAGCCCGATTCCAATCGCGCGCCAGATAGGCGCCGAAGGCATCCATGGTGGCCTGGCGGAGCCGCCGCTCGCGATCGGTCGCAGCGGGAACGGGCGAATCGGATGATGCATCCGAGGCTGCGGCCAGCAGTTCATAGACCCGGATGCCGGCTTTCCGGCCCTTGACGGCCACGATATCGACTGGGCGCATCAGAAAATCGCTTTCGACTCGGTCGTGCACGGTTTCGCTGACGATGATCCCGGTACGGTAATAGCCGTTCAGCCCCTCGAGGCGCGAGGCGACGTTCACGGTATCGCCCAGCACCGTGTAATTCATCCGTTCCGACGAGCCGATGGTGCCGGCGACGGCCTCGCCGCAATTCACCCCGAAGCGGGTGTGAAACGGCGGCTTGCCCTCCGCCTGCCAGCGCTCGTTCAGTTCATCGACTTTTTGCTTGGCGGTCAGCACGGCACGACAGGCGTCGGCCGTGTGATCGTCGTTCGGCAGCGGCGCGCCCCAGAACGCCATGACCGCATCACCCATGTACTTGTCGATGACGCCGTTATGGGCGCGGATGATACGGGTGAGCTCTTCGAAATAGGCGGAGACATGATGGGTCAGCTCTTCTGCGCTCATCGCTTCCGAAATCCCGGTGAAACCGGCGATGTCGGTAAAAAGAACCGTAATGTCTCGGCTGCGTCCGCCGAGTTCGAGCCCTTCGCCGCTCTCGATGAGTTCCGTGATCAGCCCCTTGGGTACGAACTTGTTCAATTTTCGGATCGCGTCTTTCATCGTGTCCATCGAAATGGACAGATCCTGGACCTCGCGCACCGAAGATCGGACCGTGATCCGGCCGTCGAATTCGTAGTCGCGGATTTTTTCGGCTTCGCCGGCGAGTGACTTGATCGGTCCCGAGATCAGGCGGGAAATCAAACCGATCAAACCGACGCCGATCAAAAGAACGATCAGGGAGAAAATCAGGATATGCCGGTTGGTTTCCTTGACCGTTCCGATGAAATCGTCGAGCGGCACGACAATGCCGATGGTCCAAGCCTTGCCGAAGGTGTCCGGGAAGGGCGTGAAGGCCGCGATGTATTCGATGCCGTTCGAGGAAAAATGGAAGCGCTCTTTCTTCTGTTCGAAGAACCGGCCGGCGGCGTCCTTGATCCAGGCTTCGTCGATCTCGTTGATCGACACGGGCCTTGCCTTGCCGTTCTCGATCTTGACGGAGCGGGAGACGTCCGGGAAGGCGACCAATTCCTTTTGCCTGTTGACGATGAAGGCGATGCCGCGTTGTCCGATCTTCTGTGCCTTCAGGAATTCGGAAAGTTCGTCGAGCGCGATGTCGGCGGCGACGACGCCGAGAAAACGTCCGGCCGCGTCGTTGACGGGCACCGAGGCGGTGATGCCGAGTTTGCCGAGCGACGTGAAGACATAGAGATCGGTCCAGAACCGGCCCCGGTTCTTTTCCGCGCCCCGGTACCAGGGGCGGGTGCGCGGATCGTACGTGATCTCGGCCGCGGTTTCGCTCGCCAGGCTCGCGTGTTTGCCGTCGACGTATGTCCAAACGTCGCCCGGCAGCGGGCGGTTCGTGTCCAGGATTCGATAAACCCGCCGCGTTTCCTTCGGTACGGGCCGGCCGGCGGGGCCGAAGGTCTTCAGAATGCCGGGCAGGTTGATCGCCTGGATGAAGCTGCCGTCGGCATAACCGGCATACAGGCTGTAAAACTGCGGGTAGACCTTGAGCACATCGAGTTGGTACGCGGTTAAGGAGACCGCCGGCTCGCCGGCCGCGCGTTTGGCGGCGAGCGTCGCCGTGATGGCGGTCGCCTCCTGCAGCGGGTTCAGGTAATTGACCGCCATTTCGATGGCGGCGGCGCTGACCTGGCGGATGATGTCGTCGGACAGTTCAAGCGCCGCTTGTGAATTTTTTTTGTACGTGTACCAGGCGACGCTGCCCGAAAGCGCCAAAAACAGGACGATGAAGATCGTCATGATGTTGAATTGCAGGGTCTGTTTCATCGTGGGCGCCGCCGTGAACGGATTGACGGCGTTATTTTACGGATTTTTTCGGGAAATACCCTTTATTTCAGGCGCCGGAAATTGATTGCGATCAAGGGCTTGGCAGGCTTGTTGATCCATGCTCTATAAACCCCTTGCCGCATTTTTTCGTATGCAAATGCGGAAAAGGGGGGAGGGACGTTCCGTGATCAACAAGGCCGACGCCATCGAGGTGGTGCCGACAGGAGTTGCCGTCGGTGCGGAGATAAAAGGCGTCGATTTGTCTCTGCCGGCGGACGATGCCGTGCGGGCGGCGCTCAATGCCGCCTGGGCGGATCATTCGGTTCTGCTGTTCCGCGGCCAAAAACTGAGCGACGAGAAACTCTTGGAAGCGGCCCGGATTTTCGGCGAGCCGCAGCCGGTCGGATTTCGGTTGCTGCGCGACGAATCCGAGCAAACCGACGTCAAGTTTCCCGAATTGATCGCCGTTTCCAACCGCGATGCCGGGGGCACGGCCGAAATGGACAATGCCGGGCTCGGCGATGCCGAAGTCGAGTGGCATTCGGACAACTCCTATATCCCGGAGCCGCCCAAGGCGAGCGTGTTGTATGCGTTGGAAATACCGCATACGGGCGGCGACACCAGTTTCTGCAATCAATACTTGGCCTATGAAACCCTGCCCGAGGGCATTCGCGACCATATCGCGGATCTTCGTGCCAAACACGACGCGAGCCGCAATTCGGGCGGCTTCCTGCGCCCCGGATTCAAGCTGCCGGAAACGCCGGAGGACGTGCCGGGGCCGTTTCACCCGCTGGTGCGCACTCATCCGGTGACCAAGCGCAAGGCGCTTTATCTCGGACGTCGGCGGGATTTTCCCTCGCAGTTCATCGGGGGCTGGAGCGAGCGCGACAGCACCGAGTTGCTCAACTTTCTTTGGAAACACGCGACCCAGGAGCAATTCGTCTGGACTCACCGTTGGGCGACGGGCGATCTGATCATCTGGGACAACCGTTGCGTGATGCACCGGCGCGCGGCGACCGATCCGCAATACCCGCGCATTCTGCACCGGACTCAGTTGAAGGGTGAAAAGCCCGAATAACCGTCTTATGGTTTCAGGCGCGCCTGAAACGGCGCCGCATCGCCGCCCAATTGCTGGGTCAGCCGCGCCGCGGTTTCGAACAGCGGTGCGGTCAATTCGCGGACTTTTTCCGGCGTGAAATGCGCGACCGGTCCCGAGAACGACATCGCTCCCTCGAGCGCGTTGTCTTGGCCGAACACCGGCACGGCGAGGGAAGCGATCTCGGCATGGCGTTCGCCCGCGTTGAAGGTGATGTAGGTCTTGCGGATGTCGGCTAGCTCGGGCGCGTCGTGTTCGGCGGCATCTTCGGAAAATGCGAGCAGGATCTTGCCGGTGCCGCCGGGCAGCAAGGGCCGGCGGTCGCCTTCCTTCAAATGCGAACGCAATGCCGACGTCGATTCCACTTTATAAAGGCAAATCCGCATGTCGCCGTCGCGGATGAAGAAGGCCGCGGTTTCACCGCCCAGGCGGACCAGGCTGCGCAGTGCCGGCACGACGTGATCGGACAATTGAAACGAGGAACGATACAAGCCGCCGAAATGCAGGAACGCCGGACCCAAGGCGTATTCGCCGGGGGCGACCCGAAGCACGTAGCCGAAGCGTTCGAGCGAGGCGATCAGGCGGATGATCGTCGCTTTGTGCAGGGCCGTGCGGGCGGCCAGTTCCTGCAGGCTGAGGGATCGTTCGCCGTCGCGGAAACCCTCGACGATCTTGAGCGCCCGGTCGACGGCGGTGACGCCTTTTTCCTTTGTCTCGGAAGGCGGCCCGGCGGAGGGGCCGGGAGGTGTCCGGGGGATTGCGTCCATCGTGTGCCTCGCGTCGTTTTCGTTGGTTCTCCGCCGTTTTCGCATGGCGAAATCGGAAAAAGGCGGGAACTCCTTATTGACAGCGTTATTTCATATAGTAAAATACATTTCATTGTACGAAATATCAAGCCGGTTGATTTCCCCTCAGGCCGGCAGGGAGCGCACAACGCGGAGGCATACATGGATACGGTTATCGACAACATTCAGGAACTCGAATTCGCCAAGCGCCCGATCTCGGGTTCGCCCAACAGCGTGGACCGGATCGACGTCGTTCCGACAGGCGCGGCGCTCGGCGCCGAAATCCGCGGCGTCGATTTCGCCCAGCCCGTGCCCGACGACGTGAAGAAGGCGCTTTACGATCTGTGGCTCGAACACTTGGTGCTGCTGTTCCGCGGCCAGAGCCTGAGCCAGTCGGATGTGTCCAATGCCTCGCACGTGTTCGGCCCGACCCAGGACGCCGCGGCAAAACAGTATTTTCGCGACACGGGTCAGAAACCGCTTGGCGATTCCGAGCACCCCGACATCAACCGTCTGTCGAACCTCGGCCCCGACGGCAAGCCGGCGCGTGAAAACGCGGGCCTCGGCAGCCTCGAGGTCGTCTGGCACTCGGACAACTCCTACATCGAGACGCCGCCGGCGGGCAGCATGCTGTACTCGCGCATCATTCCGCCCGAGGGCCACGGCGGCGAGACCAGCTTCAACAACCAGTACGTCGCCTACGAGACCTTGCCCGAGGATATGAAGGACCGGATCAAGGACATGAAACTGGTGCACGATTCGACCCGCAACTCGGCGGGCGTGTTGCGCCCGGGCGTCAAGCTGCCGACCAAGCTCTCGGAAGTGCCGGGCCCGCAGCATCCGTTGGTGCGCACCCATCCCGATACCGGCCGCAAGGCGCTTTATCTCGGCCGCCGGCGCGTCTATCCGTCGAGCTACATCGTCGGTATTCCGGAAAAGGAAAGCGAGTCGTTGCTCGATTACCTGTGGGATCATGCCTGCCAGCCGAAACTGGCCTGGACTCATCGTTGGAAAGTCGACGATCTGATCATTTGGGACAACCGCTGCGCCATGCACCGGCGCGAGGAGATCGATCCCAAGTATCCGCGCATCCTGTGGCGCACCCAGATGAAGGGCGAGGTGCCATTTTAATCGCGCAAAGGTTTAACTGCCGAAGACTCTCCCGAACGTCCCTTCCGGAGCTTCTTTGAAACTGAAACCCCATGGCCCTGCCGGACCATGGGGTTTTGTTTATGCCGGTATTCTTGTCGTGCGCTCACCGCAGCCTCTTAATGAGGCATGAGGGCGGCGCCGTTGACGTGAATGGTCTGTCCCGAAATGTAATGCCCGTACGGGCCGCACAAAAAGCGGATCAGGTTCGCCATGTCCTGCGGCGTGCCCTTGCGGCCCATCGGCACCTTGGCGTCCGCGGTTTGCGAGATCGCGTCGCCGCTGCCGCTGGCCCGGTCGGTATCGAAGCTGCCGACCACGCCGACGTTGGCGTTGATGTTGTGCTTGCCGAGATCCGCCGCCATGCCGCGATGGAACGCCGACATCGCGTCCTTCACCGCGGATTTATGCGCGCCCTTCGAGGAGCCCGAGTAAGAGCCCATGCCGTGAATGCCGACGATGGAGCCGCCGCCGCGCTTGATCATGTGCGGCACCGCCGCGATGCAAAGGCGCAGCGCGCCGTCGCAGGCGATCGAGCGGACCCGTTCCCATTCCGCGAACGTCAGTTCGGTGAAATCCTTGCGCGAGCGCGCCGCCGCGTTGTTGACCAGGATATCGACCCCGCCGAGTTCCTTGACGGTTTCCGCGACGATCCTGTCGACGTCTTCTTGCTTCGAGATATCGGCGATGACGACGTGCGCCTTGCGCCCCATCTTGCGGATTTCCTCGGCGACGCTTTCGGCGGCGGCCTTGTCGGATTGTCCGTTGACGGTGACGTCGGCGCCGCCGCGCGCGAGTTCGAGGGCGATGGCGCGCCCGATGTTGCGTGAGGCGCCGGTAACGATGGCGATCTTGCCGGCGAGTTCGTTGTTGCGATCGGTCATGAAACGGTCCCTGGATACTGTTGGAAAACGATTTTGGGCGGCGACTATACCACGGCTTTTCGGCCTGGAAAGACCGCGCGAATTGCCGCGCGCCGAAAAACCCGCTAAACAGTCCTACGACGTGAAACCCGCCGCGAAACCCGGCTCCGATGGGGCTTGAAATTTCTCGATTCCGGCGTTTTCGAGCGAGAGCATGGCCGCAGAAATTCTGACGATCCGCCGCCCCGACGACTGGCACGTGCACTTGCGCGACGGCGCCATGCTGGCGGCGGTGGCGCCCCTGACCGCGCGGCAATTCGCCCGCGCCATCGTGATGCCGAACCTGGTGCCGCCGGTGACGAGCGTGGCCGCCGCGAAGGCTTATAAGAAACGCATCCTGGATGCCGTCGGGACGGGAGCAGGGTTCACGCCGTTGATGACGTGCTACCTAACCGACACCGCCGACGCCGACGAGATCGCGCGCGGCCATGAAGAAGGGATTTTCACCGCGGTGAAGCTGTATCCCGCGCACGCGACCACGAATTCGGACGCGGGCGTCACCGATATCGCGAACGTCTATTCCGCGCTCGAACGCCTGGAGAAGATCGGCATGCCGCTTCTGGTGCACGGCGAAACGGTGGACGCGGGCATCGACGTGTTCGACCGGGAGCGCGTATTCATCGAGCGCACCCTTGCGCCCCTGATGAAGAAGTTTCCCGGGCTCAAGATCGTGTTCGAGCACATCACATCGAAGGAAGCGGCGGCGTTCGTGGTCGAGGCCCCCGCGACCCTGGCCGCCACGGTGACGGCGCATCACCTGATGATCGACCGCAACGCGATTTTTCAGGGCGGCATCCGGCCCCATTACTACTGCCTGCCGATCGCCAAGCGCGAAGAGGACCGTCGCGCGCTCAGGAAAGCCGCCGCCTCGGGCAGCGCCAAGTTCTTCCTCGGCACCGACACCGCGCCGCATGCGGTATCGGCCAAGGAGAACGCCTGCGGCTGCGCCGGCATCTTCACCGCCGCGAACGCGCTCGAACTTTATACCCAAGTGTTCGACGAGGAAAACGCGCTCGAAAAGTTCGAGGCCTTCGCGTCGCTCAACGGCCCGGCGTTCTACGGCCTGCCCGTGAACGAGGGCACGGTGACGTTGATCCGGAAAGAAACCGAAGTTCCGAAAGAGATCGAGGCCGGCGGCGAAGCTGTGCGGCCGTTCCTGGCCGGGCAAACGCTCTCCTGGAGTGTCGAGGGCTGAGGCGATGGTGGAGAAGGGAGCCTTCACCGCGCTGGTGCTGAACGAAGCGGACGGCAAGGTATCGGCATTCGCCGAAACCCTCGATAACGATCGGCTTCCCGACGGCGACGTCACGGTCGCGGTCAAGTATTCCACGCTCAATTATAAAGACGGCATGATCGTGAACGGCCTCGGCAATCTGGTGCGCACCTATCCGCACGTGCCGGGCATCGATTTTTCGGGCACGGTCGAGGAGTCCGCATCGCCCGACTATAAACCCGGCGATTCCGTCATCCTCACCGGTTGGCGGGTCGGCGAAACCCATTGGGGCGGTTTTGCGACACGCGCGCGGGTCAAGGCCGAATGGCTGGTGCCGCTTCCCGAAGGGTTGTCATTACAAGACGCCATGAGCATCGGCACCGCGGGCTTCACCGCCATGCTCGCGGTGACGGCGCTCGAAGCGCACGGGTTGAAACGGGGCGACGGCGAGGTGCTGGTGACGGGCGCGGCCGGCGGGGTCGGCAGCGTCGCGGTCGCGCTGCTGGCATCGTTGGGTTACACGGTGGCGGCGTCGACGGGCCGCAAGGAGACGCACGACTATCTCAAAGCCCTCGGCGCAAGCGTGATTATCGAACGCCAAGCGCTTGAAACGCCGCCCGAGGGGCCGCTCGGAAAAACGAGATGGGCCGGCGCCATCGACAACGTCGGCGGCACGACGTTGGCAAGCGTGCTGGCGACGCTCGATCGGCGCGCGAGCTGCGCCGCGGTCGGCCTGGCGGCGGGGCCTAAGCTGAACACCACGGTCATTCCGTTCCTGCTGCGCGGGATTAATCTGCTCGGCATCGATTCGGTGCTGAGCCCGAAGCCCGAACGCTTGGCGGCCTGGAAGCGTCTCGCCGAAATCCTGCCCAAGGACAAGATCGCCGCCGTGACGGCCTCGGCAAGCCTTGCCGATATCCCCGCCCTCAGCGGCAAAATCCTCCAGGGCGAGGTGCGCGGGCGCACCGTGATCGACCTCGCCCGTTAATTTTTTCCTGACGTAACCCGCTGAAATTCAAGGCATTCCCGGATTCTGTCCTCAGGCCGGCAACCGGCCTTCACCTTGCATTTACCTTTTCGGTTCCAGAGTCGGGCCGGCTCTTGTGGGAGAGCCGAACGCGAAAAACAAAACGGCGGGCGCTCTCCGGGAATCAAAAGACCGTGGGATCTGACCCGGAAGGAACGTGATGCCAGGAGGAACGCAATGAAAAACATGTGGATGAAGCTCGGCGTATTGTGGGTGATGACGCTGGTGGCCGCGTGCGCGACGGAGCGGGAGATCACCCGCGCGGTGATCGAGGAGCCCCGTTATTGCTATAGTCAGTTCGTCGGGCGCGACGGCATCGCGTGTTACGCGACGCCGCGCCATGCCGACGGGCACCGGCTGGTCGGCTACACCGGGCCCGCGCCGGGCACCTACCCGAAGCCGGCGCCGCAACCGCCGGCGAAACTTTATGCCCCGGACATGGTGAGCTATTGGGTGAAGGACGCGGAGCTGATTCCGGAGTCCGCGCCGGTGCCGCCGGGGCGTAAAGTAGCGCCGCCGCCCGCCCGGGATTTGACTTCGAGGAGCCTATCGGAAATCCCGGCCGAACCGCTGAACCTGGCGCCAGCGTCAGGACCGATGGATGGCCCCGCGGACACACCGCAAACCCTGTCGCCGTCCGACCGGAGATGGTAACGGCACGCCGTTCTTCTTACCGTCATGCCCCGGCCAGGGGTTTAGGGGGGGCACCCCCTTATCCCCGATGCCCGGGGCATCCAGGGGGCCGGACTCTGGATTGCCCGGACTAAAGCCGGGCAATGACGAAATCCCAAGAGTTCCGCGTTTCCGCAAAGAATAGGACATAAAAACGGCGTATCCCTGCGCGCGCCGCCGGGGTAGACTAGCGGCGGCAATGAGCGTTTTCATCCGATTTCTCGGCTTTTTTCCCTTATCGTATCTCGAACGGGTTTTCCGCGCCGCCCTGGTTGCGGCTTTCGCGGCAAGCCCGCTCGCCATGGCGGGGGCGGCGCCTGCCGACACGGCATCAGGCACGGCATCAGGCACGGTGGCGGACAAGGCGGCGGACACGGTCCAGGTGCCGGGCTCCTACGGCGACGCCATGCGCTGGTACGAGCGTGCGGCCAAGGCCGGCAACGCCCGCGCCCAGTTCTACCTCGGCATGCTGTATCTGGAGGGCCAGCGCGGCAAGCCCGCCCCCGAAACCGCCGCCGGGTGGTTCGAGAAGGCGGCGGCGCAGGATCATCATCAGGCGCAATTGCAGCTCGGCTCGATGTATTACCAGGGCGAGGGAGTCGCGCGCGATTACGAGAAAGCCGCAAGCCTGTTCGAGAAGGCGGCCAAGCGTTCCGCGCAGGCGGCCTTCAACCTCGGCCTGATGGTCGAGCGCGGGCAGGGGACGGAGAAGAACCCGGCGCGCGCGGCCGCGTTGTTCGAGACGGCCGTTGCGCGCGGCATCGAGGAAGCGGCCCTGCACCTCGCCGTGCTCTACGGCCAAGAGGACAAAAAGACCAACGATAAAAAGGCCGGTGATAAAAACACCGGCGACGGGAAGAAGGGGGAAGGCGAGGACAAGAACGCCCCGGATAAAAACGTTTCCGATAAAAACGCCCCCGACAAGAACGACGTTCCCCAGGACAAGATCAAGGCGCTGATGTGGTTCACCTGGGCCGCCGAGAAGGGCCTCAACCCGGACCCGGCCTTCCGCGCCCGCCTGATCGAGGGCATGAGCGAGGCCGCCATCGCCGAGGCCACCAAGCTTGCCCTGGAGCGGCTGAAAAACTAGATTAAGCCCGAATTCCGGGACCGAAACCGGCGGGAAACCCGTCCGGCTTGACCCCGGCGCGGCAAGGCCGTATACGGCAGGCCTCTTCTCGGGGCGGAGTAGCTCAGCTGGTTAGAGCAGCGGAATCATAATCCGCGTGTCGGGGGTTCGAGTCCCTCCTCCGCTACCATTATTGTCATCCGCGCCCAGACTTGACCCTGCGGGCGCCATCGAAAAAAAAGTAGGCGATCAAGGCGCCGCCGGGCGATCATCGGGCCCGGCAAGCGTCCTCGAGGCCGGCGTTATTTATCCTTCGGTTCGAAGCCGGGTTCGTACCAGGGCTGGGTGGCTTCCTTGTCCTCGGGAAAGCCGTAAATCCAGTTTTCCGGATCGCTGGCGGCGTCCTTGGCCATGAAATAGA
>JAVJPD010000567.1:0-3725 GCA_040216475.1 Rhodospirillales bacterium | reverse complement strand
CTGTTGCTCGATGCCGCGGCGGCGCAGATCGGGCCCAATGACGAGACCGTGAGCGATATAGAGTTCCGCGACGTCACTGACCCGATGGATACGGCCGTACCGCTCTTTACCGGCGAGCATTTCATCGAGTTTCCCGGCGATTACGAGCGCGATGCCCGCATCGTCATTCAAGGCGACGCGCCGGCGCCGTTCACGGTATTGGCGCTCGCGCCGGAACTCAAGACGAACGAGCAAGTATGATCGAAATCGTGCCGTTTGAACCGAGTCATTTGATTAAGATTGATCCTCCGGTCATGACGATCCGGCAAATACTTGAATTTACACGTCAATATCAGGAAAAAGGTCCGGCTTTTACGGGGATTGAAGAAGATAATGTACTCGGTTGTGGAGGAATCATTATTGATGGAGAGATCGGCATTGTTTGGGCGTTTTTATCGAATCAAATCAGAAAACGCCCTATGGCTTTACATCGAATCGTAAAACAGAAGTTGAAAGAATTTGAAAGAGACAATCGCTTAAAACGTATTATTGCTGCTTCACATGAAAATTTTTATGCAGCACATAGATGGCTTGAAAGCCTTGGATTCAAGAAAAGAGATATTATAGAAAATTATGGAAATATTGGCATGACATATATGAGGTTTGAATTATGAGTGGTGTAGAACCGCTTCTTATTGGAGCCGCTGCTACTAAGACGGCTGCAGCAACGACTGGCTTATTTGGAGTTGGTGGTTCATTTTCTCTCGGCCAAACTTTTTTGACCCTTAGCGTAGCAACTGGTGCCTTGGGAACCTTATCGAAGGCTAACGCGACCTCCCAACAAGCCAATCACCAAGCCGCCGTCGCCCGGCAACAGGCCGAATTCGCCCGTCAGCAGGCGGAACGCGAACGGCTGATCGGCGAGCAGGAGGCGCAACTGTTCCGCCGCCGGCAAAGCGCCAATCTCGCGTCCCTCAGGGCCCGGCGCGCCGGTTCCGGCGTCGATGCCACCGGCACGCCGCTGCTCACGGAGGACGTATTGTTCGGCGATCTGCTGCTCGGGGCGGAGACCATTCGCCGCCAAGGGGTCGCCCAGGCTAATGAATTTCTCCAGCGGGCCAGCGAACAGGAGGCCTCCGCCCGGTTGTCGAACGTGAAGGCCCGTTCGGCCCGGACATCGGGATTCTTGGACGCGGGCAGTTCGCTGTTAAGCGGATTCGGCAAGTTGAAGTTTTCTTGAGCGGCATTGCTTATCCGAAAGTATAGGTTAGAACATTAATAAAAATTTGTAATACAAATTGTATTATCAAAATAGCTGTTTATGCAACAAAAGGTGAACGGAACGGGAATACGACACATTTGATGAGAACAAACGTTCCCTAATGAGAACAAACGTTCCCGGTTCGTTCGATTTCGTGGATACAAAATAAATACACACTGAAATTGTAATTGGAATCATTCCCTGCTGCCCGCCCCTGCGCGGGCTTTTTCATGCCCCAGATTACGATTGTGAGGAGCCCATGACCCTGTCCTCGACGACGACCAAGGCCGGTTACGGCGGCGACGGCTCGACGACCGTTTTTCCCGTGCCGTTCAAGTTTCTCGAAAACGGCCACGTCAAGGCGGTGCTGCGAGACGAAACTGCCGTGCCGGTTACCGAAACGACGTGGGTGGAGAATACCCACTACACCCTGACCGGCGCCGGCAACGAGGCCGGCGGCACGGTGACGGCGGCAAGCGCGCCGGTATCGGGGCAAACCCTCCTGATCAAGCGCACGGTGCCGGAAACCCAGGGAACGGACCTGCCCCTCGGCGGCGCGTTCCCGTCGCAATCGGTCGAGGAGGCGCTCGACAGGCTGACGATGATGGTTCAGGCGCACTCGGAGGAGATTGCCCGGACCCTGCTGCTGCCGGAGACGTCGGACGTGACCGGACTGACGCTGCCGGCGCCGGCCGCCGGCAAGATCCTCACCTGGAACGAAGCGGGCGACAACCTGGAAAACACGTCCGTCGCCGATCTCGGCCTGACGCCGGTCAGCGAATTCATCGAAACGCTGCTGGATGACGTGAACGCGGCCGCGGCACGGGCGACGCTGGGGATCGATAATTTCGTTAACCTGCCGCAACGAGCAAAAACAGCCGCGCGATTGGCGCTTTGGAATCTAACCAAATAGGAGATATCGAACATGGCACTTTCGAACGATCCGGTTTTCGCGCAAACGCCGAAAACCGCCGGCATCGCGTTCGGCGCGAGCTCGAACTCGACGCAGATGGACCCGGCGACCGTCGCGCCCGTTACGCTGATCACGGCCGGAACGGACGGCTCTTTGGTTACCAGTATCATGGTTCATGCGGAGGGCACGGTAACGGCGGAAAAATTCGTGTTCTGGCTGCAGCCCGGCGGCGCCGGCAGTTGGTATGCCCTCGCGTCCGCCGTGCTGGCGGCCTATACACAGGCCGCGACCGACGCGCAAGGCGCGGTCACGGTGATCGATAAAACCGAGCCCAACGCGGCGATCCGATTGGCGGCGAACGACAAGCTCGGCGTCACTCACCATGTCGACCAGCAATCCATGGTCGCGGCAGAATATATCGATTACTGATGCCGGAATTCTTTAAAGCGAAAACGGGCATAGCAACGCCGTTTTTCGGCCACGGGCTAACCGCGCTTAAAGATCGCCTTCTTCAGGGGCCTTATGGGACGCCGAAACAATTTGCCGAGGACGAGAAAAGTATCCCCGTTGGCCTGATCGTTGGTTACGAAGGCATGATCGCAAGCATCCCAAAAGGATGGGCACTATGCGACGGCACCAACGGCACGCCCGATCTTACGGATCATATGGTGATTGGCGTGGATGGCAGCACGTATAATTTGAATGATACCGGCGGCAGTAGCACTCAGGTTATCTCGCCAACCGGCAGTGTGTCAGGAACACACACAGGGGGAGGTCTAGGATATGGTAGTGGCGGTGGGGCCAGTTGGAATGAGTCTAGATCCAGTAGTCATACATGGTCATGTACGATTGACAACAGACCAGATTATCGTACTCAGCTTTTTATAATGGCGATAAAAGCAATGAAGAAGCTGCCAATAAACGCCGCCCTCTTTTGGAATGATAATGTTACTGATATTCCAAAGAATTTTATAGAATTTGTCAATGCCCAGGGACGTTTCTACAAAGGTGTCAATAGTGATACACGAAATAATATAAACGGCAACACCCAAAATATCACCATTACATCATCGAGTGCTGGTGCGCATATTCATACCACTGGCAGTGGAGGAATATTCACGGCTTCAGGTGCGCAAAACCCTGATGGAAACGCAATCGGAAATCACAGCCACAATAGTTCCGTTTTACTAACCGTCGAACCTCCCCCTTATCATGTTTTAGTCGGGATTTGGTGTGTTGAAGATGCGGCGCCTCGTGCAAAAATGATCGCGATGTATTTTGGCGATCTAAATCTCCTCGTAAAAAATTGGCAGGAGAGCAATGGCACAAATGGATCACCAGATTTACGAGGTAGGTTTGTTATGACTGAAGATCGCACCATTTATAATAAAGATGATACCGGTGGTGCGGTAAATCGAGGTGTAAGCGGCACCTCGGTAGCAAGCAGTTGGGTGCATGATCATACCCTTTCAGGTACAGGTGGAACATTGACCGCAGCACATACAAATATGGCTGTTTCGCATAGTCATACATTAAGCGGTGGCAGCATAGCTCTGCCTAAATATAGATCTC
>JAVJPD010000566.1:0-4351 GCA_040216475.1 Rhodospirillales bacterium | reverse complement strand
ACGACGCTCTTCCGATCTCGGCCGTTGACCCGATAGGTGATGTTCGCGCCGGGCACCAGGAAGATGATGCCGACCTTGGGGTTATCCAGAATGTTCTTGATGCCGTCGAGGCGGTTGTTGCCCGGCCGGTCGGGGATGAGCAAGGTGCGGTCGTCCAAAACCTGCACGAACCCGGGCGCATCGCCCTTCGGCGAACAATCGACGCCGTCGGGGCCCGCCGTCGCCAGCATGATCAGCGGCGATGCCGCGATCAAGGCGCGGCCCGGCGGCGTGATGCAATCGGTCTGCTTGAGCAGCGTCGTCTGCACCGGTTTCTTGTAGATCGCCTCCAATGCCTCGCGCGAGGCGATCACGTACCGGGATGACTCCTGAACAGTATCCATAGCGCACCTGCCGTTAACTGCGGTTTTTTCGAGTATAACCTTTTTCCTCATGGCTGTCGCCTAACCAGCTATGCGCAGTTTCTGAATCTTCATATAGGTCAGTGAGCGCCAAAGCCACTCAAGCGGGCCGAAGCGGAAACGCGCCAGCCACCACATGCTGAACCAAATCTGCGCGATCCAAATACCCGCCATGATCGAATGGACGTAAACGCGCTCCAATTTCCCGAACAGCGCGAACCCGACACCCGAGAAGATCAAATTCGCGATCACCGTCTGGCCGATATAGTTCGTCAGGGCCATGCGTCCGACCGCCTCCAGGCGGCGCATCAGCCAGCCGAGCGCGCCGCTGTGCCAAATCGTGAAGAACAATCCGATATGGCCGAGCGTGAGCGCGATCCGCGCGGTCTCGTCCGGCACGAACGAAACCCAATCGGCCGGCTCGAAATCGGATTGCCAAAGGACCCAGGCCTCGCGGATTTTGAGCGGAAGGCCGATCGCGTAGCCCGCCGCCATCAGCCCGGCATAAAACCGCCGGCTGCGTTCTCCCGTCAACACGCGCCACTTCAAAAGCGCCATGCCGAGAAACATCATGGTCCACACGTCGGTCAGCCAGTAGATCACGTCCTCGCTTTGCAGGAATTCGTTAACGGCATCGGCGTTCTGTTCAAACAAGACGCGAACCGGGCTTAGGCGCGCCTCGATCTCTTCCGCCACCAGGTCATGGCCGGGCCAGGTTTCGCTCTGAACCTTTCTCCATTCCTTGATCGCGAGATTGTCGGCCGGACCCAGGATTTCGCCGGCGGCGGCGCGGGAGCGCGCATCGGCCGCGTCGTGTTTCAATTCGGCCTGGGAATATCCCTCGATACCCGACAGCACGGTGACCCCGATCAGAATGACCGCGCTGACGGACATCAACGTCCGCGCCGCGAGTTTGCGAAAGGGGAACAAGAACAATCCGGCGATGCCGTAAACCAGCAGGATATCGTCCGGCATCAGCAACACGTACAGGTGAATCAGGCCGAACAGGATCAACCAGACCGTACGCCGATAGTACAACGCGCCGGCGCGGGGATCGGCGGCCTGTTCCGCATGCACGATGAACAGTACCATGCTCGCCCCGAACATGATCGAAAACAGCCCGCGCATGGTGCCTTCGACGAAAATCGCGCCGAACGTCCACAGACCGTAATTCAGGAGGCCCTCGCCGCCGACCGCGACCGGGTTGACGACCGCCGCGTCGGGCAGGGCGAACAGAACGATATTGATCCAGAATATCCCGAGCACGGCAACGCCGCGTAAGGCGTCCAAAGCGACAATGCGGTTCGAAATAACCGTAACTCCGGATAATTAAAGACAGCCTCAGCCGCACTTATACCAAGGTATTGTTACGCACAAGCGCCGAATGACGGTGGACATATTGCGCTCGGATCCGGAATGGTGTCTCATGTCGGCCAAAGGAACGCGGCGGCGGCACGCCGGATCGGCCGAAGCCGCGAAAACCAAGGCCGGACCTAAAGGGAGGACCAAATGGCCAGGACATTCGACCGTACCGCCGAGGACTTCGGCAATATCATCAACCTCGAACACATTAACGTGACCGTGCCCGATCAGCGCTTGGCGACGCTGTTCTACATCACCGGCATGGGCTTCACCCGCGATCCCTATCTCGTGACCGGCGTCGTCAACATGTGGGTCAACATCGGGCGCAGCCAAATTCACCTCCCAGTCACCGAGCCGCAAGTCCTGCGCGGCCATACCGGGTTGGTCGTTCCCGACCTCAAGGCGCAGGCCGACGGCCTCGAAGCCGTACGCGAGGACCTCAAGGGCACCAAGTTCGATTTCAACCGGGGCAACGACCGCCTCGACGTGATCTGTCCGTGGGGCAACGAATACCGGTGCTACGAACCCGACACCGGCCGCTTCGGCCCGATCTGCCTCGGCATGCCGTACGTGCAATTCGATGTTCCCCTCGGTACGGCGGACGGCATCGCCCGCTTCTATCGGGAAATTTTCGACGCCGTGACTTCGGTCGAGGACAGTGACGGCGCCAAGGCCGCCCGCGTCACGGTCGGCTATCATCAATACGTGCTGTTTCGCGAAACCGGCGAACCGATTCCCGCTTACGACGGCCATCACTTCGAGCTTTATCTCGTCAACTTCTCGGAACCGCACGATCGGCTCAAGGAACGCGGCCTCATCACCGAGGAAAGCAACCAGTATCAATACCGCTTCCTCGACATCATCGACCTCGACAGCGGCAAGAAATTGTACGAAGTCGAACACGAAATCCGGTCGATGAGCCATCCGCTGTTCGGCCGGCCGTTCGTGAACCGCAATCCCGCCCAAACCAACCGCAACTACGTGCCCGGATGCGACGAACGGACCTGGGCCACCCCGTACGCGATGTAAGGACGGAACGTCAGCCCATGACGAGGACCGGCCCATGAGTGGCGCGCACCGCACCGACTCGGCGGAATATCTCGCGCGGGTCGCCCGCGTAGCGCCCGCCATCGACGCCGCCGCCGAAAAGATCGAAGACGACCGCCGCCTGCCCGCCGATCTGCTGGCCGCATTGCACAAGGAAAAGCTGTTCCGGCTGCTGCTGCCGAAGCCGTTCGGCGGCGAGGAAATCGATCTGCCGACTTTCTTTCTCGTGCTCAACGCCATCGCCGAGCACGACGCCAGTACCGCCTGGTGCATCTGCCAGACCAACGGCTGCGCGACCTCGGCGGCGTTTCTCGATGCCGACGTCGCACAGGCCGTCTGGGGCGACGATCCGAACGCGGCGCTCTCGTGGGGGCCGGGCGTCGGCAAGGTCGCCGAGAAGGACGGCGGCTACGTCGTCAACGGGCGCTGGCAGTTCGCGAGCGGCAGCCGGCTCGCGACCTGGCTCGGCGGCAATTCGCTGGTCACGTTGAACGGCAAGGAAACCCTGCGCACGCTTTTGTTCCCGGCATCGCAGGCCGAAATGATCGATATCTGGAACGTCATCGGCCTGCGCGGCACCGCGAGCGACGGCTACGCGGTGAAGGATTTGTTCGTGCCCAAGAATTACGCCGTCACCCGCGGCTCGGAACGCGCCGAGTTGCGTTATGAGGCACCGGCCTACTTCATCCCGGCGCACAATTGGTACGGCACCGGCTTTTCGGGAGTCGCACTCGGCATCGCCCGCGCCGCGCTCGATCTGTTCAAGCAGCGTGCCACGGAAAAGAAACCGCACCGCTTGACCAAGCTCTTATGCGAGGACCCGGTGGTGCAAGCCGATCTCGCCGTCGCCGAAGCCCGGCTCGGCTCGGCCAAGGCTTTCATGCTTCAGGAAGCGAACGCCGTATGGGGCGACGTGGTGAAACGCGGCGAATTCATCCTGGCCGACCGCATGCGCATTCGCCTCGCCGCGACCTATGCCATTCACGAAGCGAAGGAAGTCGTCAACATGGCCTACGACGCGGCCGGCGCGACCGTCATTTTCAAGGGCCACCCCATCGAACGGCGCTTTCGCGACATTCACACCCTCACCCAGCAAAGCCAGGGGCGGAAAAACCATTTCCAGAACGTCGGCGCCTTCATGCTGGGGTTGGAACCCGATCTGCCCTCGCCCTACTGATCCCCGATCCCGCGAACGGCGTGATAACCGGCACGCGCGTATCGTGCATAAACGGCGGAAAACGCCCGCGTTCGGCAAAAAAAGAACCGAATAAAATTTTATGAAATCAATATATTAACGGGAATCATCGCGGTCCGGTGACGGTTGTCACAGAAATTAGGCAATCAATCGGGTTTTACTAAAATTGCAAGTTTCGAGGTCAGGGAAAGAAGTCCGAAACAAGGGACCCCGCATGGCACGCAATATGGGAGCGCAGTGTTATGACCTTCGGCAAAGTTTTTTTGGCAACCGTTTCCGGCATCAGCATCCTGGCGCTCGGCTATGGTTTTACCGTCGGCGTCAGCGGCGTTAAAAAAGCGCAGGC
>JAVJPD010000565.1:0-9776 GCA_040216475.1 Rhodospirillales bacterium | reverse complement strand
GTGTGCGTGCCGCGATGTCGATGGGAGTCTTGTTGTCGGTAATCTAAGCGAAGCATCGTTGGGAGACATTCTTTCATTCCGGAATGATCGTTATAGATCCCTGATCGAATCGCAAATGTGCGGCAGTTTCTCGGCGAACTGCCGTTCCTGCTCCTCGTATCGGAGCGTTTACGACGAAAGAATGTCGCGCGGCGATCCGACTCTAGAGGTTATGAGCTATGACTCCGCTTTGGACAAAATCGGCCATAATAGTCAGTAAACAATCATTTGCAGTATATCGTATAACGGCAATCTGCCGTCCGGCGTTCTTCAATTCATCGAGTTATGTTTCTTAGTATTCGTCGAATGCCACGGATGGATTTGACAACAGATCGAAAATAAATGATTTCGCAAGCGCTGACAGGGATTTTTTCGCGGTTAATAAATAAAACATCACCGTGAAAGTTTTTGGTCATTACGAAAGCTGCAAACCCTAAGTGTTCAAGGCGTGCAATGATTCTTTCGACGGCCGGCGTTTTTTCCGGATTCAGAAAATTATGAAATTCAATGGTGATTTGCGAAATCGATTTCAGCGTTTCATCGTCCGTCGTATTGAACAGGCTGAATTCTTCTCCCTCGATATCGATTTTGAGCAGGTCCACGGCTTTAATGTCGTTTTGAGTCAAAAATGTGCCGAGGCGTATGCCGGTGGTTTCGACGAAATCCTTATAATCCGTTTGGCCCAGGCTTTGAATGCTGCCCCAGGGCGTCGGGCGTTCGGCGATATTCAACCGGATCGGGCCTTCATGATCCGTGATCGCGTAATTGTGGACGTGTAATCCGGCGAGTTTCGGGATCGCCTCGCAATTTTGCGGTACGGCTTCCACGGCATGATGGGTGCTGCTGTACAAGCCGATCATGGCTTGTGAGAAGCTCCCCAGATGGGCGCCTAAATCGACAACGATCGATCCGGGGCCGATCGGCGGACGGTAAAAAGTGTGCCCGCATATCTCCGGGAGCACGGAATCGCGGTATTTGATGGCTTGTTCGATGATGTCGGGCAGCAAGACCGTCGTACCACGCCTCTAAAGGCGTTTTCTCCAATTTTCTGAAGCCGTTACGACTCCTGCCTTACCATATCGGAACCCTGGGGGGTAGTCATAGATCGGACCGAAAACGGCTGAGCGGGATTATTTTGCCTTTCCCCTTGCGGACCGCAGCCGGCGGAAATATTTCTCTTTATGCCGCCTGTCGCGGTATCGATTCCGGTGACGTTCATGTCCGTTCCGTTTTCCGTTCGCTTGATCTCCGCTGCGGCCACCTTATGCTCGGTCTCGACCGTTGGCCTGCTTGCCGTCGGCTTCTTGTTGGCCTTAATCGCCTTTGTGTCGAAGGGGGTCGAGAACCTCGGCTATCTCCCCATGGGGTGGGGGATGCGCCACATGGGCACCCTGGAGGCCATGGCCGCCATCTTGGTGGCGCCGCTCGCCGTTTGGGCCGGCATCAGGCTTTACCGACATGCCGTCGCGGTGGAACGGGCTTTGTCGGAAGCCCCCGCAGCCGACGACTTCGATGCCCCCAAGGGCACCGGCCCAGGGCTTTGATTTTCGACCCATCTTGACAAAAACCCGCAGTTGGCCCATTTGAGTGGATAGGCTTGTTTTAATAAACAGGCCCATAGATCGGATCGTGATTTATCGGAAGCATTCTTCGGTTCCGATAAATCACGATCCGATCTATATCAATAATTTAGAGCCGATTCACATGGTTGTCGGATCGCCGTTAGCGTTCCGACTTAACCATGACCGGCTCTAGGGAGGTAAAACGGATCGGATTGGCCTCCGGTCGTAATACCGCCCCCGGTCAACGGGGGTTTGCATCTTCATTCCAATTTGGATCGAAAGGAAAGGTGGGTATGCGCCGTCTTCGTTCATGCTGCTTTGCAACGGCAGCCGTTACTCTCGCGTTCGCCGCCGGTTTGTCGGCAACGCCCGTGGAGGCTAAGGATTTCTACGATGGCAAGACGATCAAGTTGATCGTTCCCTTCGCACAGTCGGGCGGGAGCGGGCAATGGGCCCGCGCGGTCGAACCGCACTTGCGTAAAGTGCTGGGCGATAAAACGTCCTTCCAGATCGTGTTCAAGCCCGGCGCGGGCAGCGTCGCCGGGGCGAACGAATGGTACGCCCGGATGCGCCCCGACGGGACCAACATCCTGCTGTCCAGCGGTTCGACCGTGATGCCCTGGATCTTGGGCCAGAAGCAGGTCAAGTATGACTTCCGCAAAATGACCCCGTTCGTCGCACAAGCCGTCGCGGCCATCGTGTTCTCGACCAAGAAGGTCGGCGGCGATGCTTCGAAGTGGAAGAAGCCGGTCGAGCCCCTGGTGGCGCCGGGCATCACGGTGACGGGGGCCGATTTGGCCCGCGTAATCGCGTTCGAGGTTCTCGATATTCCGATCAAGTTCGTGTTCGGCTACAAGAGCAACGGCGAAGCCTATAAGGCGATGCTGTCGGGCGAGGGCAACGTCGGCGTGATCGCCAGCCCGGGCTATGCCTCGCGCGTCGTTCCCGAGGTCGAGCGCGGCACCTTCGTGCCGGTCATGAACCTCGGTACGGTCAACGCCGCGGGCGAACTGATCCGCGATCCGATCTATCCGGATATGCCGACACCGCGGGATATCTATAAGACGATGAACGGCAAGGAGCCTTCGGGCTTGGCGTGGGACGCCTATAAATCCGTCATCGGTGCCGCGTGGAGCATGCAGAAGGTCGCGTGGCTCCATCAGAAGGCCCCGAAGGCGGCGAAGCAGGCGATTCAGGTCATTTTCGAGAAAACCCTGAAGGACCCGAAAGTCCGCAAGCTGTTGGCCAAGAAGCAGGGCGATTATCCGTTCTATTTCGGTGAAAAGGAAATCGGCTCGATCTTTTACAAGTCCGCCGAGATCAAACCGGCGACGAAAGACTGGCTGATCAAGTTCCTGCGCGACAAGTACAAGGCTAAAATCTAACGCTATCATCCGGAGCCGGCTCGATGAGCCGGCTCCCTTTTTTTCGAATTTTTCATCGCCTCTGAATTAGAGGCCTTCCGAAAAGGAAGAGAAGATGGATTTATCCCTTTTCCATGTGGCCGGAGACGCTTTCGCCCAGCTTTTCCATTGGAAGAGCCTGCTGATGATGCTGACTGGCATCGCCGTTGGCCTCGTCGTCGGCATTTTGCCGGGGCTCGGCGGCACGGTCGGGATGTCGTTGCTGCTGCCGTTTATTTTCGGCATGGAGCCGAACGTGGCGATCCCGCTCCTGATCGGCATGACGGCGGTCATTCATACCGGCGATACGTTTCCTTCCGTGTTGATCGGCGTGCCGGGGTCGTCGGGGTCCCAGGCGACGATCATGGACGGTTATCCCCTGGCCCAGCAGGGTCAGGCGACCCGGGCCTTGGGCGCGGCGTTTTTCGCCTCGATGATCGGCGGCGTGTTCGGCGCCTTCATCCTTTTCCTCATTCTGCCGATTGCGCGGCCCATCGTGTTGGCGTTCGGCTCGCCCGAACTTCTGATGCTGAGTATTCTCGGCCTTTCCATGGCGGGCGTGCTGGCCGGCAACAAGCCGGTCCGCGGCCTCGTTGCCGCCGGCTTGGGCCTGTTCGTCGGCGGCATCGGCGTCGCTCCGGCGGTGGCGGAATACCGGTTCGTGTTCGATCAATCGTACCTGTGGGACGGCATTCCGATCGCCGTCTTGGCGCTCGGCCTGTTCGCATTGCCCGAAATGATGGATCTGCTCGCCGCCAAGCAATCGATCGCCAAGGCCGAGGCCATGGCCAAGGGATGGGCGCAAGGGCTCAAGGACGTTCTGCATCACTGGAAGCTGGTGCTGCGCTGCTCGGGTATCGGCGTGATCGTCGGCTTCATTCCCGGGCTCGGCGGCTCGGTTGTCGATTGGATCAGCTACGGCCAGGTCGTGCAGACCTCGCGCGACAAATCCATGTTCGGCAAGGGCGATATCCGCGGCGTGATCGCGCCGGAAAGCTCCAACAACGCCAAGGAAGGCGGGGCACTGATCCCGACGCTGCTGTTCGGCATTCCGGGCAGCGGCGCGACCGCGATCCTGCTCGGCGGTTTCATTTTGCTCGGCCTCGAGCCGGGGCCGCGCATGCTGAGCAAGAACCCGGATACGGTGCTGATCATCATCTGGACACTGGCCCTGGCGAACGTTTTCGGCGCCTTGGCCTGCATCGTTCTTTCCAAGCAGGTCGCGAAGCTGTGCTTTATTCCGCCGGCGATTTTGACGCCGTTCCTGCTGGTGATCATGCTGATGGGCGCCTATCAAAGCACGCGTCATTGGGGCGACCTCATCGCTTTCATCGTGCTGGGCCTGCTGGGATGGGCCATGAAGCATCTGGAATGGCCGCGCGCGCCGTTCCTGATCGGTTTCGTGCTGTCCGACGGTATCGAACGGTATCTGTGGATTTCCATGGAACGTTATCAGTTCTCCTGGGTGTCCCGTCCGGGTGTGCTTGTCGTGGCGGCGCTGACGGTCGCGTTGGTTTATGCCGGTGCCCGCCTGAAGGCGACCGGCAACAAGGAAAGGTTCGCCGATGTCACTCAGAAATCGTGAACAGATCGTTTTTCTGATTCTCGTCGCGGCCCTATTCGCGGGGGTTTTGTACATGTCCCTCGGGTTCGATCCGAAGGCACGGTATTTTCCGTTCTTCGTCGGCTCGGCGTTTCTCGTTCTATCGCTGGCGGAATTGGCGCGGACGTACTTCATTGACATCAAGAGGGGCGGCGAGGAGGTTGCGACCGTCGACGCCGAGGGGCCGATGTCGAACGCGCCGCTGGTGCAGCGATTCCCATACGTGCTGCCGTTGCTGTTGTGGCTCGCCGGTTATTACGCGGGCATTTACCTAATCGGATTCCTGATCGCGACCGTACTGTTCCTGTTCTTCTTCTTGCGCTTGGTCGCGCGGCTGTCGCTCATGTGGTCCGCCGCCAGCAGCATCATCGTCGGCTCGGCTTTGTACGGTTTCGCCATGGCGATGGCGCTCGAATGGCCGCGTGGACTTCTCGAGCAGACCCTCGGCTTCGATATCGGTTGAAGATGCGATCTTATTCGTAGCGCAGGGCGATGATCGGATCGAGCCGGGCCGCCTTGCGGGCTGGATAAAATCCGAAGAACACGCCGACGGCGGCCGAGAATCCGAACGCCACCGAAATCGCCTCGATGCTGATCAGGATCGGCCATTGCGCGAAGTGGGCAATCAGATAGGAAAACAGAATTCCAAAGCTGATTCCGATGACGCCGCCGATCACGGATAGCGTTACCGCCTCGATTAGAAACTGCATTAAAATATCTTTTCCCCGCGCGCCGACCGCCATGCGGATGCCGATCTCGCGGGTCCGCTCGGTCACCGACACCAGCATAATATTCATAATGCCGATGCCGCCGACGAGCAACGAGACCGAAGCGATGGCGGCGAGCAGGATCGTCAACGTGCGGGTCGAGCTTTCCCGGGTCGCCAGGATTTCCGCCAGGTTACGAATGGCGAAATCGTCGCCTTGCCTGACCGACAGGCGGTGGCGTTGGCGCAGAATCTGGCGCATATCCTCGATCACGCGCGGCATTTCGTTGGTGTCGCGCACCTTGACGATGACGGCGCGCACCGAACGTGGATGCGCCGCCGAGGTGTTGCCGAGAACCCGTCGCTTCGCCGTCGAGATCGGGATCATGATCACGTCGTCTTCGTCCTCGCCGCGCAGACTCTGGCCCTTGACGCTCATCACGCCGACCACGGTAAAGGGGATTTTGTTGACGCGGATGATCTGACCGACCGGATCGATGTCGCCGAACAGATTGTTCGCGACGGTGCGGCCGATCAGGGCGACTTTCATCGTTGCGCTGACGGCGTCGTGTCCGAAGATCTTGCCCTGGTCGATGGGCCATTCGCGGACGACGAAATACTCGGGTGTAATGCCGCGCAGTTCCGTCGACCAGTTGAAGTTGCCGTGAACCAGTTGCGCCGTACCGCGAACCGACGCCGACGCCGCCATCACGCCGGGGATTTCCTTTTGGATCGCGACGGCATCGTCCTCGGTCAGGGTGTGTCGTCCGCCCGAGCCGAGCCGTGCGCCGCCCGAGGTCACTGCGCCCGGACGGACCAGAATGAGATTGGCGCCGAGGTTGCGGATTTGCTGCTCGACCTTCACTTGCGCGCCGGTGCCGACGGCGACCATGGTCACGACCGCGCCGACGCCGATGATGATGCCGAGCATGGTCAGGCCGCTGCGCAGCGAATTGACCAGCAGGGATTTGACCGCCACCAGGATGCTGGCCCACAGGTTCATGCTGCCGTCTCCTCTTTCGGCAGGGCCGCCAGTTCGGCAAGCGCGTCGCGGGGGTCGGTCACGTTCACGTCCTCGACCAGCCGGCCGTCGCGGAAGGTGAGGATGCGATGCGCGTGCCGGGCGACGTCGTGTTCGTGGGTTACGAGCACGACGGTAATCCCTTGATTGTTGAGTGCTTGGAATTGGCCCATGATTTCGAGGCTGGTGCGGGAATCGAGCGCGCCGGTCGGCTCGTCGGCGAGGATCAGCATCGGATCGTTGACCATGGCGCGGGCGATGGCGACCCGCTGTTGCTGGCCGCCGGAAAGCTGCGAGGGCATCGAGGCTGTCCGGTCACCGAGACCGACGGCCGTCAGCTTGGCCCGGGCCCGTTTGATGCGTTCGGCGACGGGAGTGCCGTTGTAGATGAGCGGCAGTTCGACATTATCGATGGCGGACGTGCGCGCGAGCAGGCTGAAATTCTGGAACACGAAGCCGATCTTCTTGTTGCGGATTTCGGCGAGTTGGTTCCGGTCGAGTTTGGAGACGTCCCCGCCGTCGAGAAAATAGTGCCCGGCGGTCGGCGTATCCAAACAGCCGATCATATTCATGAAGGTGGATTTGCCCGATCCGGACGGCCCCATGACGGCGACGAATTCGCCGCGCTTGATGACGGCCGAGACGTTTTTAAGGGCATGCACGACGTGAGTGCCGAGCCGGTAGTCCCGGCACAGGCCGCCGATTTTGATGAGGTCCGCTTGGGCCGTCACGCCATATCCCCGCTATATCCGGAGGCGCGTCGGCCGGTCGCGGCCTCCGCGCTTGGCGCCCTTCGGCAGGGTTATGCCGGTGATGATCTGCTGGCCGGCCTCGAGGCGGCGGGCGCGTACTTCGGTGAATTCGGAATCGCTGATGCCGATCCGCACCGGCACCGAGGTCGGCTTGCCGTCCGGGCCCATGACCCAAAGACGGGCGCGGGTGCCGGAGTCTTTGCCGCCGCGCGCTCTGCCGGTTTTGTTCTTCCGGCGCGGCTCGGTGCCGTCGATTTTATCGCCCGGCGCTTTGGCGGCGGCGGTTTTGAACTTCTCCTGCAGGTCTTTGGGCATGCGAAAGCGCAATGCGGCGTTCGGCACCTTCAGGACATCCTCTTTCTTGGCGGTGATGATCTTGAGGTTCGCGGTCATGCCCGGCAGCAGTTTTTCGTTCGGGTTGTCGACCGAGACGACGACGACGTAGGTCACCACGTTCTGCACCACCTGGGGGGCCTTGCGGATTTGCGCGACCTTGCCTTCGAACTCTTCGCTGGGGAAGGCATCGACCGTGAAGCCGGCGGGCTGGCCGACCTTGACCTTGCCGACGTCGGCTTCGTCGACGCTCGCGTCGACCTGGATTTTGGAGAGGTCTTGGGCGATCAGGAACAGGATCGGCGCTTGCAGGCTGGCGGCGACGGTTTGGCCGATATCGACGTTGCGCGAGACCACGACGCCGGTTACGGGAGCACGGATGAACGTGTGATCGAGATCGACCATCGCCTGTTTGAGGGCGGCTTCGCGCTGGCGCACGGCGGCCTCGGCGTTCTGCGATTGCGCCTGTGCGGCGACGACCTGGGCTTCCGAGGCGGCGATGGCGGCCTTTTCCGCTTCTTCCTGGGCCTTCGACGCCTGATGCTCGGCGACCGCGGCATCGTAGACGGATTGAACCTTGTCGAGATCGCCCTGGCTGGTGACGCCGCGCTTGAACAGTTCCTTGCGGCGGTCGCGGTCGCGCTTGGCGAAGCGCATGTTCGATTGGAAGCGGGTGGTCTGCGCCTTGATGACGGCGAGCGCGGCGCGTGCCTTGGCCATGTCGGCCTGGGCGCGCTGCTGCTGGGCCTTCTGCATGGCGACGGCGGCGATGGCGACGTCGAGATCGGCCTTGGCCTGGGCGACCTTGGCCTCGAAAATCGCCGGGTCGATCCGGGCGATGACTTGGCCGGCCGTAACCTCGGAGTTGAAATCCGCGTTCAGTTCTTTGATCTGCCCGGAGATTTGCGAGCCGACCTGAACGGTCACGACGGCGTTCAGCGTGCCGGTCGAGGCGATGGAGCTGGTCAGGGGGCCGCGTTCGACGGCGGCCAGATGGAAAACGGCCTTGCCGTTATTGGCGTTCCAGTAGAAATAACCGGACGTGGTCAGGGCGATGGCCAGGACGGCCAGGACGCCCCATATCAAGCGACGACGAGTCATGACGGTGATCTTTGAAATCCGGAAAACAATAAGGGTGCCATCCCTTGGTACCGGCGTTTTACCCAGTGCGGTGAAGCCATCGTGCGAGACCCTATCGGTTCTATACGACCGTTAAACGATCCCGCAGGGGCATTCCGTCGAAAAATCAAGCCGCCGGTACGGCGCCGGGAGCATAGAGCGTTTCCGCCGCCGGGCACAATCGGGAAGTGGGGCGGTAGGCCGGGGAGGGCGGCGGCTAGAGGAGCCCTGCCAGGCAGCTGTAGTCGACCGCCCGGCCGATGCCGAGGCGCAGCCCTTCGAGGCGGTAAACCTGCCCGGGGGCGATGTTGGCGAGGTTCACGTCGGGGCCGAACCGTTTGATCAGCCCCGCGTGCTGCTGCGGAAAGCGGTAGGGATCGGCCTCGATCAAGATTTTGTGAAACCAGGGCAGCCCGGCCAGGGTGTCGAGGGCCTTCGGGTCCTTTTCGGCCAGCTCGTCGATCTCGCACTGCTCGACGATGACATGGGGCACGCCGAGGCCCTCGGTGACGCCGGTGACGATGCTCTCCAGCTCGTCCAGGCTGAGCGGGCCCTCGGGGTTCTTGCGGCCGAACTCGTAGCTGACGTCGATGCCGATCTTCTGGAACCTCTCGATGTAGCGGTCGCGCTCGTCTTCGGTGAGGGTGATGTAGTTCTCGGAAATTTCGATGCCGGAAATGTTCAATTCGTTGAGGTGCGTGATAAAGCCGTCGATGTTGTTCTTGAGGTGGGCGTATTCGAACAGAATGCCGCCGGTGAAGGGCTGCACGTTATGATCCCGATACAATTGAGCCGCGCGCCGGACGATATCCTTCGGCATGACGACGGCGTTCATCGCGTAAATCTTGGCGTAGTCGATGGCGTCGGCGCAGATGTCGAGCAGGTCTTCGATACCGCGCAGGCCGGTCCAGCCCATCTGGTCGGGGCCGAAGTCGATCATCATGGTCTTGCCCCTGTCGCGCGGCTTCGGGGCGCGGTTTTCCCAGCCGATTGCGTTATCTGAAGTGCCCGGTGCCATGATGTTCTCCCTTGAATCGTTTTCGGATCGTTTCGGTGTTGGGGCGCGATGGTAGCGGCGCGGCTTCGGCGCGGCAAGCCGCCACGGTCGAAAAGGGAAATTGCGCTATTGCGGGAAAATCAATTGCAGCGGATGTTCGGCAATGGACACCGAGACGGGGAGTGACGCGACCGCGTCGCCGTCGCATTGCACCGGCTCGCTGGAGATCGGAAGAGCGTCG
>JAVJPD010000564.1:0-2364 GCA_040216475.1 Rhodospirillales bacterium | reverse complement strand
CTGCGCGGCGAGGCCGATGCGAGAATCAAGGCCGGTTTCGCGGACATCGATGCAGCTGTCATTTGATCCCCCTCACAAATTCAACTGCCCCTCTTGAGGAAATCGCGCCTTGATCCGCGCCATCAGCTCGTCCCGGACCTGCCGGAAGGCATCCAGCCGGACATCACGGCTGCCGTGTATGAATGTCGGGTCGAGAGTATTCCAAAACTCGACCTCGCACGACATATACCGGGTAAGATCGACCGCTTTATGCTGCGCCTCGGGTGATAGGGAAATGACGAGATCGTAGGAGGTATCTTCAAGATCATCGAAGGTCTTCGATCGATGCCGGCTCAAATCAATGCCGATTTCCTGCATGACCGTGACGGCAAATCCGTCGATGGCCCCTTCGCGCACGCCGACGGAATCGACATAGATTCGATGGCCTTGCAGAAATTTCAAGATCCCTTCGGCTATCGGCGAACGGATCGAATTCGTCGTACAGGCAAACAAAACGGCGGTCGGCGGGATACTCATGCTCACCCCCGAATATGCAAAACGCAAACGAGCGTGAACAACCGCCGCGATGTTTGCTCGTCGATTTCGGCCTTGTCCTGAAGCCGGCTTCTCAACAGGTTGGCGCCTTCGTTATGCAACGCGCGTCTTCCCATATCGATCGCTTCGATCTTGGACGGACTCGATGTTTTTATGGCCTGGTAATAACTTTCGCAGACCATGAAATATTCGCGGATAAGGGATCGGAAGGTATTGAGGGAAAGGGAGAAAGAGGTCATCTCCCGGTCCTGGGTATCGCATACCGTAAAGACCAGGCGATTTTCTTCGATTCTCAGGTGGAGGTTGAAGGGGCCGTCGAAATGGCCGGCGGGAGAAAAATTATTATCTTCGATTAGGTCGTAGATAGCCGCTTTACGTTCGTGTTCGACCTGGGGGCTTCGCCGGACAACACTACGTTCATCAAGAAATACGTTTGTAATCCGTTGTTCTTTGGACACGGTCACCACACGTCATTATCTATACCGGCGATGACTTATTCAATCGGATGCCGACGGATAGCGCATGCGCATCAAGCCCCTCGGCCTCGGCCAACGCCAGAATGAGCGGCCCCAATTGTTCAAGGCCGGCCCGGTCGCACTTCACGGTCGAATTTCTCTTCAAAAAGTCCAGAACGCCGAGACCGGAAGAAAAGCGGGCGCTCCGTGCCGTGGGCAAAACGTGGTTCGGGCCGGCGATATAATCGCCGACCGCTTCGGGCGTGTAGCGGCCGAGGAACATGGCGCCGGCGTTTCGAATTCGACCGGCCATATCGTCGGCATCCTCGATCGCAAGCTCGAGATGCTCGGGTGCCAGCCGGTCAATGAGCGGTACCGCGTCTTCCAAGCGCTCGACCAGGATAATCGTACCGTATTTCGCCCAGCTTCTTTCGGCGATTTTCCGGCGCGGCAAACGTTCGAGATGCGCTTCGATCGCCAGAACGACCTTATCGGCGAAATCCGAAGAATCCGTAATCAGAATGGATTGCGCCGATTCGTCGTGTTCGGCCTGCGACAACAGATCCGCCGCGATCCAGGTAGGGTCGTTTTCGGCATCGGCGACGACGAGGATTTCCGACGGACCGGCGATCATATCGATGCCAACGACGCCGAAGACCCGGCGTTTTGCTTCGGCAACGTATGCGTTTCCCGGGCCGACGATCTTGTCGACCGGCCTGATGGTCTGTGTCCCATACGCAAGCGCCGCAACCGCCTGCGCACCGCCGATCCGAAAGATTTCATCGACGCCGACGATATGCGCCGCCGCCAACACCAGCGGATTGAGCGTTCCCCCTGTCGCCGGCACCGTCATCGCAATCCGCTCCACGCCCGCAACTTTCGCGGGAATCGCGTTCATCAACACGGAGGTCGGATACGCCGCGGTCCCGCCGGGGACATACAGCCCGACGGCACTCAACGGCTTCCAGTGTTGCCCCAAACGAACGCCTAAGGAATCCGTGTACTGAAAGTCTTGCGGAATTTGGCGCCGGTGATAGTCCTCGATGCGGGCGGCCGCGAACTTCAACGCCGAAACGGTTTTTTCCTCGCAGCTTTGAAACGCCGCAACGATATCCTCTTTGGCAACCCTCAGAGTGCCGGCCGTTAATTCAAACCGGTCGAAGCGAGCCGTATAATCGAAAAGAGCCTCGTCACCGCGGGCTTTCACATCGTTGATGATATTAGATACGACACCGCCGACGTCCGCTTCCCCTTCCCGCTTCGCGGCAACGATCTCGGCGAAATTCGTTTCAAAATCAGGGCTGGAAAAATCAAGCCGCTTTGGCATCGAGCGCATTCCGGAAACGTTGAATCCAGAAATTGATTTCCTGGGGGC
>JAVJPD010000563.1:0-9827 GCA_040216475.1 Rhodospirillales bacterium | reverse complement strand
GAATATTTTCGACCAACATGTCGGAGACGGCGGCGAGCTTGCGGAAGATTTCCTTACCCTCGGGTTTGCTGACGTCGAGCGCGAGGCTTTTCTTGTTGCGGTTGTACCCCATGAACCCGGCGGCTTTCTTGCGGCCGTCCTGCTCCGCGAACGGCGGCATGGAGCGGCGCGGATCGCCCACGCCGGGACGCTCGATCTTGATCACCTCGGCGCCCGCGTCGGCCAGCAGCAACGTGCAATACGGCCCGGCGATGTATTGCTCCATGCCGATGACGCGGATTCCGGATAACGGTCGTTCCATAATGGTCTCCCGGCCGCGACGACGGCCTCCCGATGTGCGCGCTTTATATATTGGGCCCTAACGATCCGGTAAACATCAATCAAAATAGCCGGCGAAAAAATACGGGCCGCTTCGAAAATTCGGCGCGGCCCGTGAAAGTGGATGTTACCGGAAATCCGGCATTGTTAAGCCTTGCTTACTTCTCCCGATCCAAAAACCAGGATTTGCCGGTCGTCAGCAGATGATAGGCGAATTCGATATTGCGCCCGGCCCGGCCGGCGCCGCGCCAATCGTGATACTTGTCCATGAACGTGAGCTTGCCCGCCTCCTTCTTGCTCAAGCCCTTGGCGATCGCCGCCTTGACGCCGTTTTGCAGATCGGTGAGGTGATCGACCATCAGCTGCATATCCTTCTTGGTACCGACCGGACCGTGTCCGGGCAGGTAGGTCTCGACGTCCATATCGCGCACCTGCTTCACGACATTGATCCAGTTGTCGATCGAGGAAGTGAACATCGTGTTGGAAAAGCTGCGGACCGAGGCGCAGCCGCCGGTCACGAGCGCCTTGCGGTGCGGGAAATAGACCAGCGAGCAGCCCGGGTCCTGCGATTCGCCGGGATACATGAGAACGGCTTTCTTGCCGCCCATGGTGATCACCATTTCCTTGTCGAAGGTCTTGTCCGGCAGCACGCTTTCGAGGGTCACCTCGTCGGGATCGAGCTTCCGTTTCTTGAAATAGCCGAGCCGGCGCTTCTTTTCCTTGTCCCAATACTGGCGCATGATGCGCGCAACTTCCTTTTGCGTGACGACCGTCGCGCCGATCTTCTTGAAGTACCCGTTGCCCATGTAATGATCGCCGTGGGCCTGCGTGTTGAACGCCCAACGAATCGGCTTGTCGGTGATCTTGCGAATCCGCTGAACGAGTTTCTCGGCCTCCCTGGGATGGCGTTGCGTTTCCATCACCATGACGCCTTCGTCCGTCACCCAGATCGCCGAATTCGTACCGCGATAGTGAAACCAAAAATACAGATCGTCCGCGATCTTGATCATTTCCGGCTTCGGGGCCTTCGGCGCGGCGATTGCCGAACCCGGCAGGCCCGTACCGACCGCGATCACAACGAGAATCAAGATCCGCATGTAACGCCCAGCGATTGTCATCATCGCCAACGCTCCTTCTTCTACCGTGTTTGAATGAAAAGTTCTAAGCCTCCCGTAGAACCGGTATCATTCTACGCCGAGCATACGGCCTGACCCGATCACGATACCGTGTCCGGCATCGCATCACGGCACCGGCGCATAACACGACAGGGAGAAAAATCATGAAGCCAAGCGAGCGCATCGCCTATCAGCCCATCGTCGAGCGTCCGCCGCTGGCCCTGCCGGGCGGCGCGCGGGTCGTGATCTGGCCGCTGGTCACGGTCGAGGTCTGGGATTCGACCGCGCCGCTGCCGCGCACGGTCCTGAGCCCGCCCGGCGGCAAGCCGTTCGTTCCCGACGTGCCCAACTGGACCTGGGCTGAGTACGGCATGCGGGTCGGATTCTGGCGCCTCAAGAAAGTCCTCGATAATTTCGGCATCCGCGCGACCCTGTCGCTGAACGGCGCGGTGTGCGAGGCTTACCCGCAGGTCGTTCGGGCCGCGCTCGAATCCCAATGGGAGCCGATGGCGCACAGCTATCTGCAAAAGCCGATGCACGCGCTCGAGGACGAGCGCGCCGCGATCCGAAAATCCGTCCAGGTGATCCGCGACCATACCGGCGTGCGCCCGCGCGGCTGGATGGGACCGGGCCTGACCCAAACCGATCATACGCCGGAATATCTGGTCGAAGCCGGCATCGAATACGTGACCGACTGGGTGCTCGACGATCAGCCCTGCCGGATCGCCACCGACAAGGGGCCGCTTTATACGATCCCCTACTCCGTCGAGATCAACGACGTCGCCTTCACCGCGATCCAGCACCAGCCGTCATCGGAAATCTATACGCGCACCATGGATCAGTTCGAATGCCTCTACGAAGAAGGCGGAGCGAACGCGCGGGTCATGGCGATCGCCGTGCATCCGTACCTTTCGGGCGTGCCGCATCGGATCAAGTATTTCCGCCGTCTGATCGAGGAGCTATCGCAAAAACCGGGCGTGCTGTTCTGGACCGGTGCCGAGATTTTGGACTGGTACAAGAAGGCGGCGCGGGAAACATAACCGCCGAAACAATCGTTCGGCGCCCAAATTTTTTAAAAGACTATCTTGACATAGTGGTAAGATAAGCTTACCAAAACGGCCATGTTATCGGTACTCGAATCGGCCGCGCATCGTGTCGGCGGCGTCGGTAATCTGGCGGAAGGCCTCGGTATCACCCGCCAAGCCCTCTACCAATGGACCCGCGTTCCCGCCGAACGCGTGATCGACATCGAACGCCTGACCGGCGTGTCGCGCCATGAGTTGCGCCCCGATCTCTATCCGGCGGAACAGAAATTCGATCATCGGGAATATCGCAACGCGCTCGGCAAGTTCGCGACCGGCATCACGGTCATCACCACGCGCAACCACAGGGGAAGGCCCGAAGGCCTGACCGCGAATTCGTTCACCGCTTTGTCCCTCGAGCCGCCGATGGTGTTGTGGTGCCTGGCCAAACGCTCGCCGTCGTTCCCGGCGTTCGAATCCTGCTCGCATTTCGCGATCAACGTTCTCAACAAGGACCAACGCAATCTGTCCCATCAATTCGCAACGCCGTCGGAAGACAAGTTCGCGGGCGTGATCTGGGAAGACGGACTCGGCGGCGTGCCGGTGTTCCCGGACAGTCTGGCCTATTTCGAGTGCCGTAACGCGTTGCGCTACGAAGGCGGCGATCATTTGATTTTCATCGGCGAGGTCGAGCGCTTCACGTTCCGGGACGGCGAACCGCTTTTGTACAACAGCGGCAAATACGGGATCGCCGCGCCGCACCCGGACGATCACGGCGCGGGCATCGTCTCGAGCGATTTCGAGGATTTGACGCTGTAAACGACATAAAGGCGCGCATGCGCCATCCGGGGATTTTCAGAGGAGAGAACAATGGATCTTGGTTTTTTCACGATGCCCATTCATCCGCCGAAGCGGAATTACGTCGAGACCTTGAAGGAAGACCGCGAATTCGCGATCCTGGCCGACCAAATGGGCTTCACCGAAGCGTTTTTCGGCGAGCACTCGACCGACGCCGCCGAGACGATTTCTTCCTGCCTGATTTTCGTCGCCTCGCTGATTCATGCGACCAAGAACATCAAGCTCGGCAGCGGCACCATCAACCTGCCGAACAGCCATCCGGCGCGTATCGCCGCCGAGGCCGCCATGGTCGATCACATGGCCGAGGGCCGGTTCATCATGGGCATCAGCCCGGGCGGCCTGCTGTCGGATGCCGAGGTATTCGGCAATCTCGACAACGACCGCACGGCGATGTTCGTCGAGTGCATCAACCAGGTTCTGGAAATCTGGAAGAACGATCCGCCGTATAATCTCAAAGGGCAGTTCTGGAACATCTCGACCGAGCGCACCCTGATCCCCGATCTCGGCCAGGGCTATATCGCGAAGCCCTACCAGAAACCGCACCCGCCGATCGTGGTCACCGCGGTCGCGCCGTTCTCGAAGGGCGTCACGGCGGCGGCCGAACGGGGCTGGGAGCCGATCTCGGCTAACTTCCTGCAGCCGCAGTGGGTCGCCAGCCATTGGCCGCGTTACGTCGAGGGCTGCGAAGCCGCCGGACGCCCGGCCGACCCCAAAAACTGGCGGATTGCCAAGAGCATCTTCGTCGCCGACGACGACGCCGTCGCCGAGGACTACGCCACCAAGGAAGGCGGGCCCTATCATTTCTATTACCACTCGCTCTACACCAAGCTGCTGCGCGGCGGCCGCGCGAACCTGTTCAAGACCCACAGGGATCAGCCGGACGAAGAGCTGAACCTGCCGACCATCGTCGATCAGCTCGTGATTCGCGGCAGCGTCAACAAGGTCGTCGATGAACTTTTGAAATTTCGCGATACCGTCGGCGACTTCGGCACGCTTCTTTATGCGGGCCACGACTGGCAGGACAAAAAACTCGCCGTCCGCTCGATGGAACTGATGGCCGACAAGGTCATGCCGGCGGTCAACAAAGCCATCGGCCGGGGCGCGGCGGCTTAAAAGCCGGGGCGGCCTTTTAAGCGTCACGGAGACCTGATAAGCAAGGAGTCGATGACCCCGTTCCGGTATCGCCATGCCGCCTGACCGAAGACTCTCGATCGTTACGCTGAACACCTGGAAGGGTGACGGCGAATACCGTGTCCGCCTGCGCCTCATGGCCGAGGGCCTGGCCGCGCTCGACGCCGACATCATCCTGCTGCAGGAATGCTTTTCCGTTAAAGGCGGCGAAGAGAACACGGCGCAGCATCTGGCGGCGACCCTGGGCCTCAACGGCTTCTACCAGCCGGTGCGCGAAAAACGCCGGGTCTTCGACGGCAAGGAGGTCTCGACCTTCTCCGGCCTCGCGGTCCTGTCGCGCTTCGCATCGGAACCGGTCGGCGCCATCGAACTGCCGAGCGATCCGGCCGACGGCCAACGGGCCGCGCAGTTCATTTCGGTCGATGCCGATGGCGGCAGCAGTGGCGGCGCCCCGATCCTGATCGCCAACACCCATCTCACCCATCTGCCGGAGGCCGACGATCTGCGCACCAAACAAATGCAGACCATCGTAAAGCGCATCCGCGAGGATCAAGGCCACGGCACCGTCGTTTTGGGCGGCGATTTCAACGCAACGCCGGACAAGCCCGTGATCCGCTGGCTCACGGGCCTGCGCAACCTGCGCGCCATCGACGCCGGTGCCGCCGGCGCGGGCAACAAACCGAAGCCGACCAAGCTCGAAAAGGAAGGCGAGTATCAAGGCAAGGCGATCCGCCGCCTCGACTATCTGTTCCTGATCAATCGCGTGCCGCAACCGCAATATTCCATCGTCTCAAGCGACGTGGTACTCGACAAACCCGACCCCCTGACGGGGCTGTTTCCGAGCGATCACGCCGCCGTCCGCGTGGTCCTGCGGCCGATATCCGGATCGGACCTTGCACCGCCCCGCCGGGGGTGAGATGCTTGACGGCGGCAGCACCGCTATCCGGTTTTCGGCATAGCCGGTCTCCCGGACGTAGAACATCGGAGATGAATGCCGTGATGCGTGGCTTCGCATTCCGATCGGGCAAAGGCGCCTTGTTCTGTCTGGCCATTTTCCTGGCGTTGACAGGTTTTAGCGCTCACGCCGCCGAACCAAAGGCCGCCGCACCGAAACCCGGCGCGGCGGAAGCGAGGGCCGTCACCCTGCCGCTTTTGGAAATCAACGGCCCGATCGGCCCCGCAACCAGCGATTACCTGCATCGGGGATTGAAAAAAGCCCGCGAGAGCGGCGCCCACGCCGTGGTCATTCGCATGGACACGCCCGGCGGGCTCAGTGCCTCGATGCGCGATATCATCAAGGACATCCTGTCCTCACCCATACCGGTGATCACCTACGTCGCACCGAGCGGCGCCCGCGCCGCCAGCGCCGGCACGTATATCCTGCTCGCCAGCCACGTCGCGGCGATGGCCCCGGGCACCAACCTCGGTGCCGCCACGCCGGTGGCGATCGGCGGCGGCTCGCCGTTCCCGACCCCGGGCGGCGACAAGAAGCTGCCTTGGGAGGATCAAGGCGACAAGGAGAAAAAAGGAGAATCCGGTCAAGACGGAAAAAGCACCGGCGACACGCCGGACAAAAACAAGGGCGCCAAGCCGAAACAACACCCCACGATGATGGACAAGGCATTGAACGACGCCATCGCGTATATAGAAAGCTTGGCGGCCGTACATGGCCGCAACGCGGAGTGGGCGAAGAAAGCCGTCGCCGAAGCCGCGAGCCTGCCCGCGGCCGAAGCCGATAAGCTCGGCGCCATCGATTTCATCGCCCACGACATGCGGGATCTGCTCGACAAATCCGACGGCCGCACGGTCAAAATTTTCGGCCAGCCTCGCCGCCTGAGCACCGCCGGCGCCGTCACCGATGCGATCGAGCCGGATTGGCGGACCAAACTGCTGGCGACGATCACGTCGCCCAATGTCGCCTACATCCTGTTGCTGATCGGCATCTACGGCCTGATCTTCGAATTCCTCAACCCCGGCGCCATCGTCCCCGGCGTGATCGGCGCGATCAGCTTGCTAGTGGCGCTGTACGGCCTGCAGACGCTGCCGGTCAACTATGCCGGCGTGGCGTTGATCCTGCTCGGCATCGCGTTCATGGTGGCGGAAGCGTTCGTGCCCGCTTTCGGAGCGCTCGGCATCGGCGGCGTCGCCGCATTCGTTGCCGGCTCGATCATGCTGCTGGACACCGACGTCCCCGGCTTCGGCGTTTCCTGGAAAATCATTGCCGCCGTCGGCGGCATCAGCGGCGCCCTGTTCGTGCTCGTGATCGTTTACGCCCTGAAGGGCAGGAACCGCCCCGTCGTCAGCGGACAGGAACAAATGCTCGACAGCATCGGGCAGGTCATCGACTGGACGGACGGCGAGGGCCGCATCCGCATTCACGGCGAGGTCTGGCGCGCGGTGGCCGAACGACCCCTGCAACCCGGCACGCGCGTGCGCGTGGACCGCATCGATGGGCTCACGCTTTCCGTGCGCCCCACCGAACAAGAGGGAGGATAATCATGATGCTTATCGATTTTTACGTTCAAATCGCGATCGCCGTTTTCGTCCTGCTGCTGATCGTTTTTTCGCTGAGAATTCTGCGCGAGTACGAACGCGGCGTGATTTTCCTGCTCGGCCGGTTCTGGAAGGTAAAAGGCCCCGGCCTGATCATCGTCGTGCCGGGCATCCAACAAATGGTGAAGGTCGACCTGCGCATCCGCGTGCTCGACGTGCCGGAGCAGGACGTCATTTCCCAAGACAACGTCTCGGTCAAGGTGAATGCCGTGGTCTATTTTCGGGTGATCGACCCGGAAAAGTCCGTGATCCAGGTCGAGGACTTCTTCTCCGCCACCTCCCAGTTGGCTCAGACCACTTTGCGCTCCGTCCTCGGGCGGCACGACCTTGATGAAATGCTGTCGGAGCGCGACAAGCTGAATGCCGATATTCAGAAATTCCTCGACGAGCAGACGGATGCCTGGGGCATCAAAGTTTCCAACGTCGAGCTCAAACACGTCGACCTCAACGAAAACATGATCCGCGCCATCGCCAAGCAGGCGGAGGCCGAGCGGATTCGGCGCGCCAAGATCATCGAATCGGAGGGCGAGTTCCAAGCGGCGCAAAAATATTCGGACGCGGCCGAAATCCTGGCAAGCAGCCCGCAAGCGATGCAATTGCGCTACCTGACCACCCTGCACGCCATCGCCAACGAGAATACGTCGACGATCGTCTTTCCAATGCCCATGGACTTCTTCAAGTCATTTATAAGAAAGAACGAAACCGAATCGACGCCGTAACAAGGAAAGTCGAAAAATGGACTTCGCCAACCCCGATCTTTTGTGGTCGCCGCAGGATCTCGCCGCGCGGCTGGGTGATCCCAAGCTACGCATCATCGACGCCCGGGTCGGCGAGGCCTACACCATGGGCCACATCCCCGGCGCGCGGAACTACAGCCTGTACGGCCTCAACGTCTACGATACCGACGAGGCGCCCTTGGCTTCGTTCGTGCGCATGTGGGCGGGGCAGCTCGGCGAGCACGGCATCGCGGCGGATAACGCCATCGTCTTTTACAGCAACGCCAAGAACTCGGCGACGCCGCGCGGCTTCTGGTTCCTCGAATACCTCGGCCACAAGGACGTCCACGTGCTCGACGGCGATTTCGACGCCTGGGTGCGCGAAGGCCTGCCGGTCAGCCGCGACGCCGACGTGCCGAAAACCGGCACGTTCGAGTATGCCCGCCTGAACGATCTCGTCGCGACCCGCCACGACGTGCTCGCGGCCATCGACGACGACGATACCGTCATTCTCGACACCCGCAGCGCCAACGAACACTTAGGCACCGACAAACGCGGCGCCAAGCACGGCGGCACGATCCCCTCGGCGGTGCATCAGGAATGGCTGAAGCACATGACGCCCGAGGGCCTGATGAAAACGGCGGACGAGTTGCAAGCCCAGTTCGAGGCCCTCGGCGTGACTCCGGACAAGGAAATCATCGCCTACTGCAACACCGGCTACCGCTCGGCGCACGCCTATCTGGCGCTGCGGATGCTCGGCTATCCGCGGGTGAAGAATTACGTCGGTTCCTGGCAGGAATGGGGTAACCGCGACGACGTGCCGATCGTCAAACCGTAACCAGCCGTCACTTGTCGAAAGGCGAGAAACGATACAGCGTCATGCCGGCGAACATGGCGAGGACGAAGACGGCCGATTCCCGCAGACCGACCGCGAGCCCGGCGATCGCCGGACCGGGACACAGGCCGACCAGCCCCCAGCCGATGCCGAAGACGGCGGCACCGGCAAGCAACGGCATATCGATATCCCGCCGGCTTGGGATTTGAAATTTGCCTTCGAACAAGGGGCCGTCGCGCCTGATGACAAACCGGTAACCCACCGCCGTTACCGCGACGGCGCCGCCCAACACGAACGCGAGGCTCGGGTCCCACGCACCGGCGACATCGAGAAAGCCGATCACCTTGGCCGGATTAATCATGTTGGAGACGGCCAGGCCGAGCCCGAACAAGACGCCGCTGATCAAGGAGGCAAACGCGCGCATTTTCCCTTACCCGATCAAGTGACGCGTAACGTAGACGACGATAACGGCAACAGCCAAAAACACCGCCGTCGCCGCGAGTGAACGCGGCGACAATCGGGCCAGACCGCAGACCCCAAGGCCCCTGGTGCAGCCGCTGCCGAGGCGCGAACCGAAACCGACCAAGAATCCGCCGATAACCAACTGGATCATATTGACATCGAACTGCAGGACGACCGGTTGAACGGCGAAGCCACGATAAACGACCACGCCCAATACCAGTCCGATGGCAAACGTAACCCGCCAAGCGACATCGCCGCCGGCCGGACGCAACACGCCGCCGGCAATACCGGCAATACCGGCGATACGGCCGTTGAGATACATCAACAAAACGGCGGAGAGGCCGATCAAAGCGCCACCGAGGGCGGCGCTAACGGGCGTGAAGGCGGTCATTCGGGCGGCCGCGCCTTAACCGGCGACGATTTCCATCAAACGGTCGAGATTATCGACATCCTCCAGATGGCGGACGATCTCGACGGCTTCCTCGATCGCTTTTTCCTTAATCACCAACTCGGCGCAGCTGCGGAACTTGTCGGCAAGCGCGTCGAAGTCGGGCGGCGTGGTCGGCTCCCACGGGCCTCGGTTCTGCTCATACTCGTAAACCGTGCCGTCTTTGAGAGTTACCGTCGCGTGGCAGCCGTGCGGGGCGTGCGGCGGCAGGAAGCCGTGCTTGGCCAACTCGGGCGACACCACCATCGTCACCCGCTCCATCAGCTTGCGCAGCTCGGGGTCCTGGGCGCTTTCGTCGCTGACGTCCTTGATGACGACCTTGCCCTTCGAGAGCGCAAGCGCAACGCAGAACGGCAGACTGTACTTGCC
>JAVJPD010000562.1:0-6217 GCA_040216475.1 Rhodospirillales bacterium | reverse complement strand
CCGGACGTGTTCAACGTGTTGCTGCAGGTGCTCGACGACGGCCGCCTGACCGACGGCCAGGGCCGCACGGTCGATTTCACCAACACCCTGATCGTGTTCACCTCGAACATGGGCGCGCAATACCTGGCCGAGCAAAAGGAGGGCCAGGACTCTTCGGAGGTCTACGACTTGGTCATGAACGAGGTGCGGAGCCTGTTCCGGCCCGAGTTCCTCAACCGGCTCGACGAGATCATTCTGTTCCACCACCTCGCGCGCGAGCACATGGACGGCATCGTCGATATCCAGATCGGCTACCTGCAAAAGCTGCTGGCCGACCGCAAGATGACGCTGCGCCTCGACAAGGCGGCCAAAGCCTGGCTCGCCAACGCCGGCTACGATCCGGCTTACGGCGCGCGGCCGCTGAAACGGGTGATCCAGCGCAGTCTGCAAAACACGCTCGCCGGCTTGATCCTCGAAGGCAAGATCAAGGACGGCGAGGCGATCAATGTCTCCGCGGGCAAGGACGGCCTCACCATCAACGGCGTCGAGGCCGAGGCCGCGTAATCGGCGTGCCGCGCGTTAAGGCGCGTGCATGCCGCCCGCGGACGGGATGCGCGAGCGGCCTTTCGTGTTGCCGCCGGCGCCGCCCGAAGAGGCCGGCGGCTGCGGCCGCGTGCGGCACAGAATCCAAACCAGAATAAGGCCGGCGGCGAATCCGCCGATATGCGCCCACCAGGCGATGCCGCCGACTTCGCCTGCTTTCCGGGCACCGAGTTCGGCCGCGCCCTCGATCACCTGCAGGACGAACCAGATGACGGTGTAGATCAGCGCGGGCAGGCGGAAGATCAGCGGGAAAAAGAAGATCGGCTGGACCAGGTGAACCTTCGCCTTCGGAAACAAATACGTGTAGCCGCCGAGCACGCCGGCGATCGCGCCCGAGGCGCCGAGCGCGGGGATCGTCGAGTCGGCGTTGAAGAAATAGTGCCCGTAGCTCCCCGTCGCGCCGCAGAGAAAATAGAAAATCGTAAAGCGAATCCGGCCCATCCGGTCCTCGAGCGGCCCGCCGAACAGCCACAGCGTCCACATGTTGATGATCAGGTGCAGCGCACCCGCGTGCATGAACGTATTGGTGATCAGCGTCAGATACGGGTTGGTTTTGAGGCCGGTTTGTTCGAGCACGGTCGGATCGTTCAACACGGCCGGCACCAGGGCATAGGTGTAGATGAAATACAGTTCCGATTGCGGCGACAGGCCGAGTTGGTAGAAATACACCGCGACGTTGGCGACGATGAAAGCCATCGTCATGACCGGAGACCCGTGGTGCGGTGCGTCGGTTCGAAACGGGATCATGATTTTTCGTCGAGTGCGCCTGTTTCGTTCACCGTAGGAGACGGTTCAAAAGGGCGCAACCGGGAATCGGGAAGGGGGGCGCTCAGCGCTCGGTTTGTTCGCGGCTGGCCAGCTTCGATTCGAGGCGAATCGCCGCGAGCTGCCGGTCGGTGAAGGCTTTCGCCGTTTGGAAGCGTTTCAACTCGGCGCCGGCAAGCTGGCGCCCGGACGGCATGCGGATCTTCATCGGATTGACGCGCCGGCCCTCTTTCAGAATTTCGTAGTGCAGGTGCGGCCCCGTGGAGCGTCCGGTGGTGCCGACGTAGCCGATGATCTGGCCCTGCTTGACGCGCTTGCCGCGTTTGAGGCCGCGGGCGAAGCCGCGCATGTGCGCGTACGCCGTCGCATGATTGCGATTATGCCGAATCTGGATGTAGCGGCCGTAGGCGCCGTTCCAGCCGATCTTTGCGATGCTGCCGTCGCCGGCGGCGTAGATCGGCGTGCCCTGGGGCGCGGCGAAGTCGACGCCCTTATGGATTTTGGTGTAGCCCAGGATCGGATGGCGGCGCGGCCCGAAGTGCGAGGACAGCCGGGCACCGTCGATGGGCGTGCGCAGCAACGCCTTGCGGGCGCTTTTGCCTTTTTCGTTGAAGTAATCGGTGGTGCCGTCGGCGGTCGTGTAGCGGTAGATCTTGAGCGCCGTGCCGTTGGTTTTCAGAACCGCGTATTTGATGTCGCCGGCATAGACGAAATTGCCCGCGTCGTCGGTCATCTGCTCGTAAAAGACCTCGAAGGAATCGCCGGGGCGAATGTCGCGCTGAAAGTCGATGTCCCAGGAATAGGCCCGGATCATCTCGGCGAGGATGGCGTTCGGCAGCTTGGCCTTCTTTCCCGCCATGTACAGGCTGTGGCGGATCGTGCCGCTCGCGACGGCGGGCCGCCGGTTGAGGCTTTTCTTTTCCACCGAAGCCGCGAAGTCGCCCGTTTGGGTGCGCCGCACGACGACGTCGCGGGTGTAATCGGGCGCCAGCGTCAGGCCGAGCAGGGTGCCGACGTCCTTGCCCGACGGTTCGGGCAGAAACGTGAGCGTCACTTCCTGGCCCTTGTCGATATGCCGGGGATTGTAATGCTCGCGCAACGCGGAAATCGCCGCGTGGGTTTCGTCGCGGTTGAAGCCGGTTCGGATCAACAGTCCGGAGAGCGTTTCGCCGCTCCGCATGCGGATGGTGTAGCGATAGGGCGTATCGGGAACGATGTCGGTCTGCGGCAGGCGGCGCAGATGCACGCGCAGCGAGGCCGCGGCGGCCGGATTGCCGAGCGAGATCGGCGCCTTCGACAGCGTCGATTGCGACAGGTGCTGGGGGCTCGCCTCGCCGTTGAGGCCGGCGCGGTCCGGTTTGTCGGGAAAATCGAGCACGATGCGGGCGGAAACGATCACGCAGGCGAGGAGAACGCCGGTCGCCAGCAGGCCTCTCAGGAACACGCCGCGGCTCCTCTGCCAAAGCGAGCGGGGACGCCAAAAAGAGTGCGGATCTTTCTCGGACACGGTTTCTCGGTCGACCTTGCGTTTCTGTCGGCGCCGATCGTATCCGCGCCCGTTTTTATGCCGGTTCGTTTATCTGTCCGCGGGTGAGTGCCAGACGTTTGCACGATGATCGTTCCGAGACTCGCTGTCAAGGCGTTCTGCCCTGATTCCCTCAAGAGAATCAATGATATGCGTTTAATGGTTAACGATTGGTTGTGAAGAAAACCGGCCGAAAGACTCGCGTTCCACCGGGGTTCATCATCGGGGTTCGTTACGCGCCGGAACGAAACGGCGGTTTACGTCCTCCCCGGACGGGGGTATCGTGACGCCCGCTTCTACACCGCGAAACGCACCTCACGTTTCGTTTCAGCCGTCAGAAACTGTCATTCCGTGGGAGGGGCATCATGACTCGCAAGACCGTTCCGATTTTATTCGCATGCCTTTTGGCCGCCGCTTCCGGTGCCGTTCCGGCTCCCGCAGCGCATGCGGAAACCTTTGTTTTTACGGCCATTCCCGACCAGGACGAGACCCGGCTCATGAGCCGGTTCGGCCAGGTCGCGGGGTACCTGTCCAAGAGCCTCGGCGTGCCGGTGAAATATATCCCGGTGAAATCCTATGCCGCCGCCGTCACCGCGTTTCGCAACGATCAGGTCCAACTGGCCTGGTTCGGCGGCCTCTCGGGCGTACGCGCGCGCATGCTCGTGCCCGGGTCCGAGGCCCTGGCGCAAGGCTACGAGGATCAGTTTTTCGTTTCCTATTTCATCGCCCACCGCTCGACCGGCCTGAAGGCGGGTAAATCCTTCCCGCAAGGCATCGAGGGGCGGACCTTCACCTTCGGCTCCAAAGGCTCCACCTCGGGCCGGCTGATGCCCGAGTTCTACGTTCGCAAGCATCTTAAGAAGGCGCCCGAGAAGGCTTTCAAGCGGGTCGGCTTCAGCGGCGATCACTCGCGCACCATCGCGCTCGTGCAGTCGGGCGCTTATGAGGCCGGCGCGGTCAACTTCAAGGTCTGGGACAGCGAGATGAAGGCGGGTAAGATCGATCCGAAAAAGATATCGATCGTCTGGAAAACGCCGCCCTATCCGGATTATCAATGGACGATCCGCGGCGACGTCGAAAAGACGTTCGGCAAGGGCTTTAAGGCAAAGGTCAAGAAGGCGCTGCTCGATATGAAAGACCCGGCGGTCCTAAGGGCGTTCCCGCGCAAGAGCTTCGTGCCGGCGAGCAACGCCGACTACAAGCCGATCCTGGACGTCGGCCGCAAAATCGGCCTGATCGACTGAGGCGGCCGATGAGTCTGTTCCGGCTCGAAAGTGCGAACGCCGTCTACGGCGGCAAGGCGGTGCTCAGCGATATTTCGCTCACCATCGGCGAGGGCGAGCGCGTCGCCCTCGTCGGCAGGAGCGGCGCGGGAAAATCCACCCTGTTGACGTTGCTCTACGAGCAGCAACGCCGGCGCGTCGCCTTGGTGCCGCAGGACCTCGGCCTCGTTCGGACGCTCTCCGTGTTTCACAACGTCTTTATCGGCCGCCTCAACGGCCATAGTGCTTGGTACAACGTTGCCAATCTGATTCGGCCGTTCCGCGAGAACGTCGAGGCCGTGCAGCGGATTCTCGAGCGGCTGGTGCTGGCGGACAAGATCTTCGCCGCCGTCGATCAACTCTCCGGCGGCCAGCAGCAGCGCACGGCGGTGGCGCGCGCGCTGTATCACCAAGGCGATATTTTCATCGGCGACGAGCCGGTCTCCAGCGTGGATGAGCATCAATCGCGCGCCGTGCTCGAGGCCGTCAACGAAAAGCACGGCACGGTGATCCTGGCGATGCACGATGTCGGGCTGGCGATCTCGTATGCCGACCGCATCGTCGGCCTGGAAAACGGCCGGATCATCATGGATCAACCGTCCGCGGGCATGACGCCGGCCGACCTCGCGCCGCTTTACAAAAACGGTGCATAAACGCCCCCTGATTCCCGAATCGCCGTTGGTGCGCACGAGCCTCCTGTTCGTCGCCGTCGCCCTGGTGTGCGTGGCGCTCGCCGATCTCGCCGTCACCACCGTCGATCCCTGGGTCGAGATGGCCCGGCTCGGCCTTGGCCTCGTCACGCCGGATTTCTTTGCGACCGAGCGCTTGAGCCGGGCATTAATCAACACGGTGGCGTTCGCGCTGACCGGAGTCGCGCTGGCGAATGTGCTCGGATTCGCGCTTGCCTTCTTGTTTCGCTACCGCGCCGTCCGCGTCGGCTGCGCTTTCGTGCGCGCCGTGCACGAGTTGTTCTGGGCGCTGATCTTTCTTCAGGTCTTCGGCCTCGGCACGGTGACGGGCGTGCTCGCCATCGCCATTCCTTATGCGGGCATCATCGCCAAGGTGTACGCGGAGATCATCGAGGAGGCCGACACGTCGCCGCTCAAGGTCATTCCGGCCGGCACGGGATGGGCCTCGGCCAAATTGTTCGCGTTGATCCCCGAGGTCTGGGCGCACTTCAAGTCGTATTCGCTCTATCGTTTGGAGTGCGGCCTGCGCTCGAGCGCGATCCTCGGCTTCGTCGGTTTGCCGACGCTCGGATTTCATTTGGAATCCGCGTTCAAGCAGGGCCATTACTCGGAAGTCTCCGCCTTGCTCATCCTGTTTTACGTCGTGATCGCGACGATCCGCTTTTGGATGCGCTCGAAGCTCGCGCCGATTTACATCCTGCTGGCGCTGTGGTTCCTGCCGGGCGGCACCGACATCCAGTGGGCGAACGTGGTGCGTTTCTTCACCCAGGATATTCTCCCGTATCCTATCCGCGCGGCGGAGACGTTCGACGCCGCCGCGCTCGGCGCGTTGTGGCATTGGTTCGCCGATTTGTTCGCGCATCAGGCGCTGCCCGGCATCGTCAACACGATGATCCTCACCATGATCGCGACGGTTGGGGCGGGGTGCTTGACTCTGGTGTTCTTCCCGTTGATCTCGCCGCTTTTCTTCGGCCGCTGCGGACGCACGGCCGGGCACGTATTCCTCGTCGTCGTGCGCTCCACGCCCGAGTACATCCTGGCCTATATCCTGTTGCAGTTGTGGGGGCCGTCGATGTTGCCCGCCGTAATCGCGCTGGCGCTGCATAACGGCGCCATCATCGGGCATTTGATGGGCCGTTTCACCGAGCAACTGGCGCAGCGCCCGGACCGCCCGACGGGAATCAATCTATACGCCTACGAAGTCCTGCCGCGGATTTATCCGCAATTTCTGGCGTTTCTGTTCTATCGCTGGGAGGTTATCCTGCGCGAAACGGCGATTCTCGGCATTTTGGGCATTCACACCCTCGGCTTTTTCGTCGACTCGGCCTTCGCCGACATCCGCATCGACCGGGCGTTGTTCTTGATCCTGCTGACGGCGATGCTTAACATCGCCG
>JAVJPD010000561.1:0-5439 GCA_040216475.1 Rhodospirillales bacterium | reverse complement strand
GCGCTGGCGGCGGCGGCGGCGGTCATGCCCCATCCGGCCAGGATCAAGCCGACGGCGATCAAGGTGCGGTACATCATGGCACAGGGGTAGCTTTACCGCGCGGAGCCGTCAAGTCGGGCGCGGGCGTCCGGGTGAGCCGCTGCAGCGCCCAGCGGGCCGCCTCGCGGACAAGGGGCGAGGAATCCGTCAGGCGCCCTTCGGCGGTCTCGATCAGGGATGCCAGGCCGCTGTTGCCGATCGCGATCAGGACGTTGCGCACGAACCGGTCGCGCCCGGTGCGCTTGATCGGCGATCCGGCGAAGACGGCGCGGAATTCGGGGTCATCCAGCGCGGCGAGATCGGCGAGGCGCGGCGCCTGCAACTCGGCGCGCGGATAGAACGATTTTTCGCCGGTCGGGCGCGCGTATTTGTTCCACGGGCAGACGGCGAGGCAATCGTCGCAACCGTAGATGCGATTTCCCATCGCCGCCAACAAAGAGGGCTCGATCCCGCCCTTGTGTTCGATGGTAAGATACGAGATGCATAACGTGGGATCGAGTCGGTAGGGTGCGACGATGGCATCGGTCGGGCAGGCCTGCATGCAGGCATCGCACGAGCCGCAGTGATCGGCTTCGGGGCCGTCGGGATCGATGTCGAGGGTCGTGAACACCTCGCCGAGAAACAGCCAGGAGCCGAAATCGCGCGATACCAAATTCGTGTGCTTGCCCTGCCAGCCGAGCCCGGCGCGCGCGGCCAAGGGGCGCTCCATCACCGGGGCGGTGTCGACAAAGACCTTGATGCCGCACCCGTACGTCTCCGCCATCCAGCGGCCGAGCTGCTTGAGACGCTTCTTGAGGGTGTCGTGGTAATCCGTGCCCTGGGCGTAGACGCTGACGGTGCCCCGGTCGCGGCGTCTGAGCGGCGCCAGGGGATCGCCCTGGGGCCCATAGTTGGCGCCGAGCACGACGACGGAGCGGGCCTCGGGCATCAGTTTTCGCGGATCGGGGCGCCGCGCGGCGGTGCGGGCCATCCAATCCATGTCGCCGTGCCGCCCGTGGGCGAGGAACGCGCTCAGGGCTTCGGCGTCACGGGGATCGGCCTCGGCGCTGGCGAAGCCGACGGCATCGAAGCCCAGGTCCCGGGCCTTTTCGCGGATGGTTTGTTTCGCCGTCGCCATGATGGATCGGGTGCTGTCCTCGCTTGCCTGCCGCCTCGCTTTGGACGGCTTATATATGTATATGGTAACAGAATTGCCCCGATGGAGCCGCATTCGAGGATGATGTGAGGACAAAATCCAAAGCCGTGGTGCTGTTGAGCGGCGGGCTCGACTCGACGACCGTGCTCGCCATCGCTAAGGAGCAGGGATTCGAGGCCTATGCCCTGACCCTGCGCTACGGCCAGCGTCATCAGGTCGAGATCGCCGCGGCCGAGAAAATCGCGAAGGCCTATGGCGTCGCGCGCCACGCCGTGCTCGATATCGATCTTCGCGCGTTCGGCGGTTCGGCCCTGACGGGCTCCGATCCCGTGCCGAAAGGCCGCAGCGACGCCGAGATCGGCAGCGGCATTCCGGTGACCTACGTGCCGGCGCGCAACACGATTTTCCTGTCGCTCGCCCTGGCCTGGGCGGAGGTTCTGGGCAGTACCGATATCTTCATCGGCGTGAACGCGCTCGATTACAGCGGCTATCCCGATTGCCGCCTCGATTTCATCGAAGCCTTCGAACGGCTGGCGGGGCTCGCCACCAAGGCGGGCGTGGAAGGCGGCAGGCCGTTTACGATTCACACGCCGCTGATCGATCTCAGCAAGAAGGAGATCATCGAGCGCGGCTTAGCCTTGGGCGTCGATTACGCCCTGACCAGCACGTGCTACGATCCGGCCCCCGACGGCACGCCGTGCGGCGAATGCGATGCCTGCCTGCTGCGGCGCAAGGGCTTCAAGGACGCCGGACTCGACGATCCGTTGGTCTATTCGCCGCATCCCGGAGCGCGCGCATGACCTACACGGTCAAGGAAATCTATTACACGCTGCAAGGCGAAGGGGTGAACACCGGGCGCGCCGCCGTGTTCTGCCGCTTCGCCGGATGCAATTTGTGGAGCGGCCTGGAGCGACCGCGAAGGCGCAAAATGCAGCTTCTGCGATACCGATTTCATCGGTACCGACGGCCCCGGCGGCGGCAAGTTCGAAACGGCGGCGGCATTAACGGAAGCCGTGCGGGCCTGTTGGCCGGCGGATCGGCCCGATCCGTTCGTCGTCTGCACCGGCGGCGAGCCGTTGATGCAGCTCGATGATACCTTGATCGCGGCGTTCCATGCGGCGGGATTCGAAATCGCCGTCGAAACCAACGGCACCCTGCCCGCGCCGGCGGGCATCGATTGGCTCTGCGTCAGCCCGAAAGGCCATGCCGACCTCGAGCAGGTTTCGGGCGATGAACTGAAACTGGTGTATCCGCAGGAGACGGCCGCGCCGGAACGATTCGAGCACTTGCGCTTCGATCACTTTCTGCTGCAGCCCATGGACGGCGACAATCGGGCGTTGAACACGCAACGGGCCCTCGCGTATTGTCGCGCCCATCCGCGTTGGCGGTTGAGCCTGCAAACGCACAAATATCTTGGCCTGCGCTGAAGTCTACGCCGAGGCCTGCGTTGAATCGGGACGAAACGGTCATGGAAATATTCAAGGAATTCACCTTCGAGGCGGCGCATCGGTTGCCGAACCTGCCGGTTGAGCACAAATGCAGCCGGCTGCACGGCCATTCCTTCCGCGTCGGCGTTTACGTCGCCGGACCCGAAGACCCGAAGACCGGTTGGGTGATGGACTTCGCCGAGGTGAAGGCGGCCTACGAGCCCGTGCGTCTTTTATTAGATCATTATTATTTAAACGACATCGAGGGGCTCGAGAATCCGACGAGCGAGTCGATCGCGCGTTGGATTTGGCGGCGTCTCAAGCCCGCGTTACCGCAGCTCAGCAAGGTGAAAATTCGGGAAACCTGCACGGCGGGCTGCGTCTACCGCGGCGAGGACGAATGATCCCGAATCGTTGCGGCAAAACCACAGGATCGTGAACGCAACAGATTAGGCAAACCCCCGCTTCCGCGTTATAGTCACCGTAACGAAAAGGTCATCCGAAGCCGTTACAAGCGGCGGGATGGGCTGCGGCAAACCGTCAAGGTTCGACCGGCCAGGGAGGTAATGATGGCGGCTTACGAAGAGATCATCGTCGACGACAATCCCTCGCGCCTTTGTGTCGGGGTGCCCCCAGGCAAGGGGCCGCACCCGGCCATGATCGTCATGTGCCACGGCGCCGGCCTCGATAAGTTCACCGAGGACCGGGTCGACCGGCTGGCCGAAGCGGGCTACGTGACGGCGGCGCCAGACGTGTTTCACCGCATCGCGCACATCACGGACTCGGCGGAGAAGCGCGCCAACATGACCGATACCGAGATCGGCAACGACATCGTCGCGACCATCGACTACCTGCAGGCGCGCGACGACGTCGACGGCTCGCGCATCGGCATCGTCGGCCATTGCATGGGCGGGCGCATGTCGTTTCAGGGCGCCATCGTCAGCGACGCCATCAAGGCATGCGTCGTCTATTACGGCGGCAACATGATGAAAGCCTGGGGCGAGAACGAGTCGCAAACGCCGTTCGAGCAGTTGGACCGGATCACCTGTCCGGTGATCGGTTTCTTCGGCCTCGACGACACCAACCCGTCGCCGTCCGACGTGGATCAGATCGAATCCAGCCTGAAGACCAACAAAATCGATTACGAATTTCACCGCTACGAGAACGCGGGCCACGCCTTTCAGAATTTTCTGAACGAGAAAAGCTACCGCGAAGGCCCGACGCAGGAGTCCTGGGCGCGCACGCTGGCGTTTTTGAAAAAACACCTTGGCTAAATTGAAAAATAGAAGGGGGAAAGAATGGTTCGCTATGACGAGGTGACGGTCAACGGCCGGCCGATGCAGGTCTTGGTGGCCGAAGCCGGAACCGGCGGTCCGCACCCGGGCATTCTGCTGATGGAACACATCGGCGGGTTCGACGACTTCACCGAGGACTACGCCGCCCGATTGGCGGGGGAAGGCTATTCGGTCGTGTCGCCGGACGTCTTTCATGTCGTGCCGCCGGGCACGGAGAAATCCAAGAAACGCAGTTTCATGACCGACACCCAAGTCGAGCAGGACGCGCTGGCCGCGCTGGCGCATTTGAAGACGCTGCCGAACGTCGATGCGTCGCGTCTCGGGACCATCGGGCACTGCATGGGCGGGCGCATGTCGATGCAGGCCGCCCTCGTCACCGACGAGTTGAAGGTGGTGGTCGATTTGTACGGCGGCCACATGTTCCTGTCCTGGGGCGACGAGCCGAAAACCCCGTTCGAGCGGCTCGACCGGTTCTCCGGCGATTTCCTCGGCCTGTTCGGCGCGGAGGACAAGAACCCCTCGCCCGACGACGTGAAGAAGATCGTCGCCCGTCTCGATGAACTGGGCATCGACACCACCGTGCACTTCTTCGAAGGCGCGGGCCATGCGTTCCAGAATTTCGTCGAACCGGAGCGTTACCGCGAGAAGCAGTCCGTCGAGGCCTGGAACATCACGCTGGCGTATCTCAAGGAACGGCTGTAGCCGTTACTAGCCCCGGCCTTTGTACGGGTTCACGCCCTGATCGGCGATCCAGACGCCGGTGGGCGGCGTGCCGGTCTGGTAAAACACGTCGATGGGAATGCCGCCGCGCGGGTTGAAATAGCCGCCGATGCGCAGCCATTGCGGTTTCGCCGCCGCGACGATCTTCTCGGCGATGGTCACGGTCACGTCTTCGTGGAACGTGCCGTTGTTGCGAAACGACGCGAGATAAAGTTTCAGAGACTTGCTCTCCACCAGACGCGGGCCCGGCACGTAATCGATCACGATGTGCGCGAAGTCCGGCTGGCCGGTGATCGGGCACAGGCAGGTGAACTCGGGGCAGGTGAAGCGCACCGAATACTTTTTGCCCTTTTTCGGATTCGGCACGGTTTCGAGAACGGCCCGCTCGGGCGATGCCGGGATGGCCGCCCGATGGCCGAGTTGGGTCAGGGCGGGCGTTTTTTTCGCCGTTTTCTTCCGGATCGATTTCGCCATCAGCTTGCCTCATCCGCCTCGATGTCGCCGCGCGCGTAGCGTTCGCGAAACGATTGGACAAACGCCTCGAATCGCTTCTCGTTGACGGCCTCGCGCATGGCCGCCATCAGTGCCTGATAATAATGCAGGTTATGCCACGTCAACAGGACCGCGCCCAGGATTTCGTTCGCCTTGACCAGATGGCTGAGATAGGCGCGGCTGTAGGAGCGGCAGGCCGGACAGGAACACGTTTTATCCAGCGGCCGCGGATCGTCGGCGTGGCGCGCGTTGCGCATGTTCACGGGCCCGCCCGGGGTGAAGGCCTGGGCGGTCCGCCCGGAGCGGGTCGGCAGCACGCAATCGAACATGT
>JAVJPD010000560.1:0-5407 GCA_040216475.1 Rhodospirillales bacterium | reverse complement strand
TTTCTGCGGGCTTTTCCTCGGCTTTCGGATTCATTATGGTCTGATGCGCCGGGCGATTCCCGCCCGTTCGACCGACCCCGCAGCAACCGCGACCCGGGATTCCCATGACCGACATTAAAGCCTTGAGCGTTTTTTGCGGCTCCAAGACGGGGGCCAACCCCCGCTATCGGGGCGTCGCCGAAAAGCTGGGAGCGCTGATGGCCGAGCGCGGGGTGAAGCTGGTGTACGGCGGCGGAAATATCGGATTGATGGGAATCATCGCCGATACGGTCATGGCGGCGGGCGGCGAGGTGATCGGGGTGATTCCCGAATTCCTCATGAAATACGAAGTCGGCAAGACCAACGTCGACGAACTGATCGTGGTCGATTCCATGCACGAGCGCAAACGCCGCATGTTCGAACTGTCCGACGGGGTGGTCGTGCTGCCGGGCGGGCTCGGTACCCTGGACGAGGCCTTCGAGGTGATCACCTGGAAGCAGCTGCGCCAGCACGACAAGCCGATCGTGGTGGTGAACGTCGACGATTACTGGGCGCCCTTCGAGGGCTTGATCCGCAACCTGATCGAGCAGGGGTTCGCCCATCCGGCGATCACCGGGCTCTATACGGTCGTGGGCGAGGCGGAGGCCGTATTCCCGGCCCTGGACTCCGCGCCGCCGGCCGAGGAAGTGGTTCTGACCAGCCATCTTTGAGAAACGGCCGCGGACCGCCCGCGAGAGATGGCGAACGGTCTTGAAAAGAGGCGCGGGGCTGCGTATGGTCCCGCGGTTTCGAAAAAACGCGTTTTTTTGGGGATTTCGCCCACTTGGGAGAGGAAAAAATGGCCGACAGCAAAAACCAACCAGACATTATCTATACCAAGGTCGACGAAGCGCCGGAACTGGCGAGCGGATCGCTGCTGCCGATCATCGAGGCTTTCACCAAGCCGGCGGGCATCACCTTCGGCCGTAAGGATATCTCGCTCGCCGGGCGGATCATCGCCAATTTCCCCGACAGCCTGACGGATGCGCAGAAGCAGCCGAACGATCTGGATATCCTCGGCGAACTGGTCGAGGAGCCGCACGCAAACGTCATCAAATTGCCGAATATCAGCGCCTCGATCCCGCAGCTGCAGGCGGCGATCAAGGAGCTGCAAAGCCAGGGCTACAAGGTTCCCGATTTTCCCGAAGAGCCGAAGAACGACGCCGAGAAGAAGATTCAAAGCACCTACGGCATCGTGTTGGGCAGTGCCGTGAACCCGGTGCTGCGCCAGGGCAATTCCGATCGCCGCGCGCCGAACGCGGTCAAGGCCTACGCCCGGAACAATCCTCACCGCATGGGCAAATGGACGGCCGATTCGAAAACCGAAGTCACCTCGATGCCGGGCGACGATTTCTTCGCCAACGAGAAATCCGTGACCCTCACCGCCGCGCAAGCGGGCAAGGGCCGGATCGAGTTCGTCGACGGCAGCGGCAAGGCAACCGTGCTGAACGGCAATCTCAAGTTCGATGACGGCGATGTGGTCGATGCGACGATGATGAAGGCGAAAGCCTTGCGGTCCTTCCTGGAAGCCGAGGTCGCGGACGCCAACAAGAAAGGCATCCTGTTTTCCATGCACGTCAAGGCCACGATGATGAAGATCTCCGATCCCATCATCTTCGGCCACACGGTGATGGCGTACTTTAAAGACGTCTATGAAAAACATGCCGACACGTTTAAGCGGCTCGGTATCGATCCGGATAACGGTATCGGCGACATCAACGCCAAAATCAAATCGTTGCCGGCGGCTCAACAGGCCGAAATCGAGGCCGATCTCAAGGCGTGCATGGAAAAGCAACCCGACTTGTACATGGTGAATTCGGATCGGGGCATTACCAGCCTGCACGTGCCGAGCGACATCATCATCGACGCTTCGATGCCGGCAATCATCCGCAACGGCGGCAAGGCCTGGGGGCCGGACGGCAACGAGGCGGACGTCAAATGCGTCATTCCGGACCGCAGCTATTCGGTCATTTACGACGAAACGATCAAGTTCTGTAAGGAACACGGCGCATTCGATCCGAAGACCATGGGCAGCGTCTCCAACGTCGGCCTGATGGCGCAGAAGGCCGAGGAATACGGCTCGCATCCTTACACCTTCGAGCCGTCCGCGAACGGCACGATCCGGGTGATCGACGGCGCCGGCAAAACCATTCACGAGCACGCCGTCGAAGCCGGCGATATCTGGCGGATGTGCCTGACCAAGGACGCCGCGATCAAGGATTGGGTCGGCCTCGGCGTCCGCCGGGCCCGCGCCACCAAGGCGCCGGCGATTTTCTGGCTGAATAAGGACCGGGCCCACGATGCGGAGGAGATCGTCAAGGTCGAGAAATACCTTAAAGACCATGACACCAAGGGGCTCGATATCCGCATCATGTCGCCGCGCGAGGCGATCCGTCTCTCCCTCGAACGCACCAAGAACGGCGAGGATACGGTTTCGGTCACGGGCAACATTCTGCGCGACTACCTCACCGATTTGTTTCCCATTCTCGAAGTCGGCACCAGCGCCAAGATGCTCTCGGTCGTGCCGCTGATGAACGGCGGCGGCATGTTCGAGACCGGCGCCGGCGGCTCGGCGCCGAAGCACGTGCAGCAGCTCATGGAGGAAAACCATCTGCGCTGGGATTCGCTCGGCGAATTCGCCGCTTTGGGCGCGTCGCTGGAGCATTACGCGGAGTTCGCCAACAACAAGAAGGCGCAAGTCCTGGCCGATACGCTGGACAAGGCCATCGAGCAGGTGCTGAACAACAACAAATCGCCGTCGCGTAAAGTGGGAGAACTCGATACCCGCGGCTCGCATTTCTATCTGGCGCTGTATTGGGCACAGGCATTGGCGGCGCAGAACGACGACGCCGATCTGAAGAAGCACTTTACGCCGATCGCCGAGAAGATGACCGCGAACGAGAGCAAGATCCTCGACGAGCTGAACGCGGTGCAGGGCAAGCCCGCCGATCTCGGCGGCTATTATCATACCGACCCCAAAAAGGTCGCGGCGGTCATGCGCCCGAGTCAGACCTTCAACGCGATTATCGGTTGACGGCACCGGCGTCAGGCAGTTTTCTGATCGCGCCGGGGCGGAGATCGTTCTTCTCCGCCCCGGCACGAGAGAAGAACGCGCGAATGGCTGAAATCAATGGCTAAGATCAAGGTGAAGACCCCGGTCGTCGAGCTCGACGGCGACGAGATGACCCGCATCATGTGGGAATTCATCAAGGAAAAGCTGATCCTTCCCTACCTCGATATCGACCTCAAGTATTACGATCTGTCGATCCGGAAACGCGACGAGACCGAGGACCGAATTACGGTCGACGCCGCCAACGCGATCAAGGAATACGGCGTCGGCGTCAAATGCGCGACGATCACCGCGACGCCCGCGCGCCAGGAGGAATTCGGCCTCAAGAAGCTCTGGAAGTCGCCGAACGGCACGCTCAGGAACATCATCGGCGGCACGATTTTTCGCCAGCCCATCGTCTGCCGCAACGTGCCGCGTCTGGTACCCGGCTGGACCAAGCCCTACGTGATCGGGCGTCATGCCTACGGCGAGCAATACGCGGCGACGGATTTTCGCGTGCCGGGGGCGGGCAGGCTGACGGTCCGCTTCGAGCCCGACGACGGCGGCGAGGTTATCGAGCGCGAGCATCTGCATTTTCCCGGCAGCGGCGTCGCCATGGTCATGCACAACCTGGACGACTCGATCCGCGGCTTCGCGCAGGCCTGCATGAACTACGCCCTCGATCTCGGCTGGCCGCTGTTCTTCTCGCACAAGGACACGATCCTCAAGGCTTACGACGGCCGCTTCGTCGAAATCTTCCACGAGGAATACGAGAAGAATTTCAAGGCGAGGTTCGAGGAGAAGAAGATCTACTTCCAGGACCGCCTGATCGACGACATGGTCGCCTCGGCGCTCAAGTGGAGCGGCGGCTTCGTCTGGGCGGCGAAGAACTACGACGGCGACGTGCAGTCCGACACCGCCGCGCAAGGCTTCGGCTCCATGGGCATGATGACGTCGGTGCTGCTGACGCCGGACGGCAAGACGGTGGAATCGGAAGCCGCCCACGGCACCGTGACCCGCCATTACCGGACCCATCAGAAGGGCGAGGAGACCTCGACCAACCCGATCGCCTCGATCTACGCCTGGACCCGGGGGCTCTATTACCGCGGCAAGTTCGACGAGACCCCGGAGGTTCAGCGGTTCGCCGAGGCGCTTGAGGCGGTCTGTATCGAAACCGTCGAGTCGGGCCGGATGACCAAGGATCTGGCGATTTTGATCGGCCCCGAGCAGGGATGGCTCAATACCCGGGGGTTTCTCGACGTGCTGGACGCCAATCTGCAGGCCAAAATGGCCGCCTGGTAAGCGGGTTTACGCATCCTTCGAGACGCGGCCGCCTCTCCTTCGAGACGGCCTTTCAGGCCTCCTCGGGATGAGGCCGAATCGCGGATATTCGCCGGGCTTGACGAAACCGGCCCAGTTGCCTAAAAACCGGCCTTCCGGCCCATTTCGAGGCGCCGGGAGAATTGTTGAAAAAGGATACGACCCATGTCCCGTCGCTGCGACCTGAGCGGAAAAAAGGTGATGACCGGCAACAACGTCAGTCACGCCCATAACAAAACCCGGCGCCGGTTTCTGCCGAACCTGCAGGTTATTTCGCTTTACAGCGATGCGCTGAAGAAGCCCGTCCGGCTGCGCCTGAGCGCGGCGGCGGTGCGCACGGTCGAGAAGAAGGGCGGTATCGACGCCTATCTGATGGACGCCCGCCACGACCGGCTGGCGCCGGAAATCCAGCGCCTCAAGAAGCAGGTCAAGAAAGCCGCCGCCGTTTAGCGCCGGCTCTGCCGTAACTCAAGAAAACCGAGAAACGTAAGCGTTTCCGAAAGCCTGCCGAACGGCGGGCTTTTTTATTGCTCGTTTATTGTCCGAGGGCCTGGCGGCCGCTGCCGCGCAGGGTGAACAGCAAGATCCGGCTGTTGTAGGTGTCGGCGACCCAGACCCGGTTGCCCCAGACCTCGACGCCTTCGGGATTGCGCAATTCGCCGGGCTTGCGTCCGGCGACGCCGCTGCCGATGGCGCCGCGCGGCTTGTAGTCCTGATCGAAGATGCGGACCTGGCTGCGGCCCCTGTCGGCGACGTAGAGCCAGCCGTTCATGTCGATCTTGAGCGCCGACGGCTCCTTGAAGCCGTAGGCCGGCCCTTCGAGGGCACGGATGAACTTCAGGTTCGCGTCCAATATCTGAATACGATCGTTGCTCTGATCGGCGACGTACACGCGGCCTTCGAGATCGAGCGTGATGTCCTGGGGATGGAAGTATTGGTTCGGCCCCTTGCCCCGGCCGCCGACCCGGCGCACGACCTTGCCATCCACGATCTTGGCCACGCTGTGGGTATCGGCACTGG
>JAVJPD010000559.1:0-3169 GCA_040216475.1 Rhodospirillales bacterium | reverse complement strand
GCCACGCCGGCGCCATCGTCATGGGCAACAAGGGCACCTATGCCTCCAAGGTCGCGGCCCTGAAGAAAGCCGGGGCGATCATGATCGATACGCCGTCGGACGCCGGCAAAGCGATGGCCGAAGCGCTCAAGGGATAGAAATCATGCGCGCCGTTCAGGCAATCGAATACGGCGGCGCTTCCGTTTTACATCTCAACGACGCGCCCGTTCCCGAACCGGGCGGCGGCGAAGCCCTCGTCAGGCTCGAATACGCCGGGATCAACTTCATCGACATCTACATGCGCGAGGGCAAGTACAGGGCCTCGCACACGTACCCGAACAAACCGCCGTTCACCATCGGCATGGAAGGCGCCGGAACGGTCGCCAAGCTCGGCCCCGGTGCCGAGGGGCTCGAGGAAGGCGACCGGGTCGCTTATTGCCTGAGCCTCGGCAGCTATGCCGAATACGCCGTCGTGCCCGCCTGGCGCCTGGTGAAAATCCCGAAAAACGTGGACTTGAAAATCGGCGCGGCCTTGATGCTGCAAGGCTGCACCGCCCATTACCTGAGCCATTCCCTGTTTCCCCTGAAGCAAGGCCACACCTGCCTGATCCATGCCGCCGCCGGCGGCGTCGGGCAAACGCTGACGCAACTCGCCAAACTGCGCGGCGCCTATGTGATCGCGACCGTCGGCACGGATGAAAAAGCCGAGATCGCGCGAAGGCGCGGCGCCGACTTCGCGATCAACTACAACGAGGCCGACTTCGCCGAAGTGGTGATGGATATTACAGACGGCCGCAAGGTCGACGTGGTTTACGATTCGGTCGGGCTCGCGACCTATGAGCGCAGCATGAAGTGTTTAAGGAAACGCGGCACGCTCGTCATCTTCGGCGGCGCATCCGGGCAGACCCCGCCGATCAGCCCGCTCGATCTGGCGGAAGCGGGTTCGATCTTCCTCACCCGCCCCCATCAGGCCGACTACATGCAGGATCACGCCGAAATCGACGGCCGCGCCCAGGACCTGTTCGGCCACGTCGCCGCCGGGCGGCTGCACGTCACCATCGACCGGATGTTTCCGCTCGAAGATGCGAGGGCCGCGCACGCCGCCATCGAGGGCCGCCGCACCAAGGGCAAGCTGCTGCTCGAAATCTAGCCCATCCTCGTCCTGAGCTTGTCGAAGGACGAAAATGCTTTTGCAGCCTCATGTTTCGACATGCGCAACATGAGGCCATTAATTCGTCGGAAACTTAAGGCAGCATCACCGGTTGGCCGGTTTCGTTCGACTTAATCGCCGATTCCAGAAACGCCGGCACGTTCGGCATTTCCTCATACGTCATCGGATACGGCGCCACGCCGTTGACGGCGTCGGCGAATGCTTCCAACTCGGCCCGTTCCATGTCGGCCTCGCCCATGTCCTTGACCTCGGGCTTACCGCCGACCGGATGGACGACCAGTTCCCGCCAGCCGCGCATCTCGGCGGTGCCTTTGGTGCCGAACACCTTCATGCTCCAGTAGGTCGTTGTAGCATCCAATGTTCCGAGATAGCCGGTCATGCCCTGCTTGAACCAGAACAGGCACGCGGTCGTGTCTTCCTTGCCGCCGAGCACCCGGCTGAAGCTGTGCGCGAACACCTTCTCGATGGGGCCGCAGAAACTGACCATGGCATCGATCACGTGCAGGCCCTTGCCGGTCATGGAGCCGAGCGGCGATTCCTCGCGGTCCATGCGCCAGGAGGTATCGCCCTTGCGCTTCAAGCCGGAGTCGCCCGAGAAATTGCCCTCGACATGAGAGATCGTGCCGAGTTCGCCTGCCTTCACCATGCGCTGGATTTCCCGCACCACCGGATTGAAACGCCGGTTATGTAGCACCGCGAGCGTAACGCCCGCCTTCTTCGCCGCCTCGATGGCGGCGACGGCGTCGGCCTTGTTCAGCGTGAACGGCTTTTCGCTGGCGATGTGCTTGCCGGCGGCGGCCGCGAGTTCGACCTGCTTGCGATGAACGCTGTGCGGCGACGCCAGGATCACCGCGTCGATATCGTCGCGCGCGATGGCTTCTTCAAACGGGCAGGTCAGCAGCTCCAGACCTTTTTCCTTCGCGTATTTTTGCGCCGCCTCCGAGGAGGTTCGAGTCAAACCGTAAACCGCCTTGATCTTGTCGCTCTTGCCCTGAATGGAGTTCACCAAGGTTTGCCCCCAGCTTCCGAGACCAACGATCAGTGCTTTAATCATGCGTTCCTCCCTGGCTTATGTCTGTTTGAACGGGATACTGGACGATACCGGCCGTGTCTGCTTAATTGACGGCCAGCCTCGGGTCAAGCTCAGGCCCGCGATACGCTCGAAAATCAAGGGAGACACAACAATGGACAAACCGTTGCCCGTCTGGACGGAACAAAAGGAAGGCCGCACGTTCACCCGCATCCCGGTAACGCAGACGCTGTTCAGCGAGCAATTGACCCTGCCGCTGCACGTCGTGACCGGCAAGAAGGACGGGCCGACGGTCGGCATTCTCACGGTCGTTCACGGCGATGAGACGCTCACCGCCATGGCCGTGCGCGCGCTTCTGGAAAAAATCGACACCGGCGAAATGGCCGGGCGCGTGTGCGCGATCCCCGTTGCCAACACGTTTGCGATGGCGCACTTCAACCGGCAAACACCCGAGCTGCACGGCAGGACCGACCTGCACGAGGTTTCGCCGGGAAATCCGAAAGGCAACCTCACCCAGATGATCGCCGCGAAGGTCCGCGAAACCCTGCTCGATCACGTCGATCTCTACATGGATTTCCACACCGGCGGCCTCGGCGGGCGGCTGCAGTCGCGCGTCGATTACGACAACGAAGGCCCGAAAGATCTACAGGCGCAGTGTCTCAAGCTGTCGCGCGCGTTCCGTTCGCAGTTCGTGCATCACAACAATCTCGCCGGCACCGCGACGCGCTACCTGCACACCCGCAACATTCCCGGCATCAACCCGGAAGTCGGCGGCGTCTATCTCGGCCCCGACGCGACCGACGCTTATCTCGAGGAAATGACCGAAGGGCTTTACAACGTCCTGGTCGCGTTCGGCCTGTTTCCCGGCGCCAAAGAGAAGAAGCCGCCGAAGCAGCTGCACTTCGGCACCAAAAGCCGCTTCGAGGTCAATCCGTCCAAGGGCGGCTACCTGGTCTCGCATTTCGAGCGCAAGGAGGACCTCGGCAAGC
>JAVJPD010000558.1:0-6598 GCA_040216475.1 Rhodospirillales bacterium | reverse complement strand
GCGCGCCTCGGCCTCGACCGATGCCGAGAAGCTCGATGGTATTTTCGTCCCCTTGATCCGCCAGGCGGGCGACGCCGGCCAACTCTACGGTTCGGTGAGCGCGCGCGACATCGCCACGGAAGTCAGCAAAAACGGCGTCGCCGTCGACAAGCGCCAGGTTCGCCTCGACACCCCGATCAAGGCCCTCGGGCTTTATCCGATCCGTATCGATCTGCATCCGGAGGTGTCGATCACCGTGACTGCGAACGTCGCCCGTTCGGCCGAGGAAGCCGACATCCAGGCGAAGACCGGCCGGGCCGTCGTGCGCACCGAAGAGGACGAAGCCCCCGAGGCGGACGCGGCCGCCGATCTCGCCGGGGAAGCCGAGAAGGTTTTCGACAACCCGGACGAAGCCGCCAAGGAATTGGCCGAACGGTCCGGAGACGAGAGCGAAACGGGTGGCGAAGAAGCCGGGAAAGCTTAGATCGGATCATGGTTTATCGGAAACACCATTTGGTTCCGATAAACCATGTGAATCCGATCTACATCAACAACTTAGAGCCGATTCACACGGTCGCCGGATCGCCGCGTCGAACGCATGTGGCGATTCCGGCTAACCATGATCGGCTCTAGGCCTGATCTCCCTCGACGGCCCAAAAATCCAAGGATTTTGCGAAAAACGGCGCGGTAACGCGCCGTTTTTTTCGTGCCTACCCCTTTTACCCCCTTGAAAATGAGCAAGATCAATTCAAAATATCACGATATCGGACAGTATTCTGACGACCAGGACGTTTGCACAGAGACGGGCATTTGAAGATGCTGCTGGGCAGATTGCTCAATCGTTTGATCAAAACGGGTACGCTGATCGTCATCGACGCGTACGGCAAAACGCACATTTTCGGCGAGAGCCGCCCCGCCGTAACCATCAAGCTCCATCATCCCTCGCTGCACTGGAAACTCTTCTTCAATCCGCTGCTCTACACCGGCGAAGCCTACATGGACGGCACGCTGACGGTCGAGGACGGCTCGCTCTACGATTTCCTGGCGCTTACGGGGCAGAACCGGGTCCACACCAATCCCCATCCGGCGACCCGGATCATCGCCGGGGTATACCGGCTGCTGCGGCGCATCCATCAGTTCAATCCGGCGTCGCGCGCCATCAAGAACGTCGCCCATCACTATGACCTCTCGCGCGAGCTTTACGATCTATTCCTCGATTCCGCGCGGCAATACTCCTGCGCCTATTTCCCGACCGGCCGGGAAACCCTCGATACCGCGCAGCGCAAGAAACTCGAGCACATTGCGGCCAAGCTGCTGGTCGAGCCCAAGCAGAAAATTCTCGATATCGGCTCGGGCTGGGGCGGCCTCGCGCTGCATCTGGCCCGGCACCACGATTGCGAGGTTACCGGGCTGACGCTCTCGCAGGAACAGATCCGCTTCGCCGTTCCCCGCGCCGAGGAAGACGGCCTGGCCAACAAAGTCCGGTACCATCTGCGCGATTACCGCGACCAGACCGGCACCTTCGACCGCATCGTCTCGGTCGGTATGTTCGAGCACGTCGGCATCAATCATTTCGACGAATACTTCACCACCATGGCGGGGTTGCTCAAGGACGAGGGAGTCGCGCTTCTGCACACCATCGGCCGCTCGGACGGCCCCGGCGTCACCAACGCCTGGATTCGCAAATATATTTTCCCCGGCGGCTATATTCCGGCGCTGTCGGAAATCGTCGGCGCGGTCGAGCGCGCGGGCCTCGTCATCACCGACGTCGAGGTGCTCCGCCTTCACTACGCCGAAACCCTGCGCCATTGGCGCGAACGTTTCATGCGGAACTGGAACAAAGCCAAACTGCTGTACGACGAACGCTTCTGCCGCATGTGGGAGTTCTATCTCGCCGCCAGCGAAGCCAGCTTCCGTTACATGGACAACGTCGTCTTCCAGATTCAAATCGCCAAGCGCCAGGACGCGGTGCCGTTGACGCGCGATTACATTCACGCTTACGAACACGGCGAGAGCGAATCGCCGGGGCAAACGTCGCGGCACACCGGCGCGCGCGCCGCCTAGAGCCGATCATGGTTTGTCGGGATCAGCATTTTGCCCCATGCCGATTCGCCTTAGCGAAGCCAAGATGGTTGGCAATCAGCGATTCGGCAACCATGTGAATCGGCTCTAACTTATTGATGTAGATCGGATTCACATGATTTATCGGAAACGTCGTTCGATTCCGATAAATCATGAGCTGATCTAGAGCGTGTCCAAAAACACGCTATTATCAAAAACCTGCGGTTATCCCTTTTTATCACGCTATTCACAGGCGGTGGATAACCTATACTTGCCCTAGTGTTTCCCGCCATGGCGACAGTGAGCATTGCAGCAGCGGCGTCCGCCGAACCGACCGAATCGGGCGCCACCTACCGAACGCTTCCGCATAACATCGAAGCGGAAAAGGGATTGCTCGGCGCCATTTTCGTCGACAACCGCGCCTACGAGCGCGTTTCCGAGTTTCTCCGCCCCGAGCACTTTTTCCTGCCCGCGCACGGACGCATCTTCGAGGCCTGCCAACGCCTGATCGAGCGCGGCCAGATGGCCGATCCGGTCACCCTCAAACCTTATTTCGAGCAAAGCGAGATGCTCGCCGAAATCGGCGGCCCGGCCTACCTGATCGACATCGCCGAGGCCGCCGTCACCATCATCAATGCCGGGGAATACGGCCGGATCGTCTACGACCTGCATATCAAGCGCCAACTGGTCGCTCTCGGCGAAGACATGGTGAACCGGGTTTACGGCGAAAACGTCGACGAAAGCGCCGTCCAGCAAATCGAAATCGCCGAGCAATTGCTGTACGACCTCGCCACCGTCGGCGAATACGGCGGCGGCTTCGAAACCTTCAAGGACTCGATCCTCAAGGCCATCGCCACCGCCGAAGCCGCGCACAAGCGCGAAGGCGGCCTCGCCGGCGTCACTACCGGGTTCGTCGACCTCGACAAGTTGCTCGGCGGTTTGCACTCATCGGATCTGGTCATCCTCGCCGGCCGCCCCTCGATGGGCAAGACCGCGCTCGCGACCAACATGGCCTACAACGCCGCTTATGCGTATTTAAAGTCGGAAGGCCAGGAAGGCGCCGTCGTCGGTTTCTTCTCGCTCGAAATGTCGTCCGAGCAGTTGGCCTCGCGCATCATTTCCGAGCAGACCAACATCTCGTCGGACAAGATGCGCAAGGGCGAGCTGACCAACGAGGAATTCGGCCGCCTCGTCGTGGCCAGCCAGGAACTGCATAAGGTGCCGTTGTTCATCGACGACACGCCCGCGCTGACCGTCAGCGCGCTCAGAACCCGGGCGCGCCGCCTCAAGCGCCAGCACAACCTCGGCATGATCGTGATCGATTACCTGCAATTGATTTCCGCCGGTCCGGGCTCGCGCAGCGACGGCCGCGTGCAGGAAGTGTCGGCCATTACCCGCGGCCTCAAGACGCTCGCCAAGGAACTCGACATCCCCGTGCTGGCGCTGTCGCAGCTCTCGCGCCAGGTCGAGCAGCGCGACGACAAGCGCCCGCAACTTGCCGATTTGCGCGAGTCGGGTTCGATCGAGCAGGACTCCGACGTCGTCATGTTCATCTTCCGCGAGGAATACTATCTGGAACGCGGCGAACCGATCCAAGGCCAACACGAAAGCGAGGAAAACTACCGCAAGAAGCTGGAGCGCTGGGAGCAACGTCTGGTCGAGACCCGCAACCTCGCCGAGATCAACGTCGCCAAGCAACGCCACGGCCCCATCGGTACCCGCAAGCTGTTCTTCGACGGCACCTACACCCGCTTCGGCGATTGGGACCGCGAACATTCGGGTGCACCCGCCGCGGCCTATACGCCGCATACGCCGGCGCCCGCGCAACCTTATACGCCCCGCCCCCCGACGCCGGCCGATTCCCTACCGCCGGCCGAAAACGACGACGACGATCCACCAATCGAGACGTTTTAAGCGCCACGGCACCGCCGATCCTGTATGCTCGCACCCCGGGATGCCTCCTCTGCCGAGAGACGGTTTTAAGCACGGTTTTTAACTATGACTCAGCCCGAATATTGCGGCGCGATCCTGACGGTCGATCTCGACGCCATCGCCGAAAACTACAAACTGTTACGCGGTACCTTCACCGGGGCCGAGTGCGCCGCCGTGGTCAAGGCCGACGCCTACGGCCTCGGCGCGCGCATGGTCGCGCCGGCGCTCGCGAAGGCCGGCTGCAAAACTTTCTTCGTCGCCCACTTACAAGAGGCCATCGACCTGCGCGCGATTCTGCCCGAAGCCGGCATCCACGTGCTGAACGGCCTCGCCCCCGGCACCGGCGCCGTGTTTGCCGAGCACCGCCTCGTGCCCGTGCTCAACAGCCTCGGCGATCTCGAAGCGTGGAAAGGGTTCCTCGAGTCGCAATCGTTCAAGGACGTGCCGCCCGCCGACATCCATCTCGATTCGGGCATGCTGCGCCTCGGCCTGCCGCCCGGCGAGATCGACACCCTCGCGAACGAGCCCGAACGCCTCGCGGGCATCAACCTCACGGCCGTGCTCAGCCACCTCGCCTGCGCGACCGAACTCGACCATCCGTTGAACCCGCGGCATCTGAAAGCCTTCAAGCAAGACCTCGCAAAACTTCCCGCCACGCCCGGCACGCGCGTTTCGTTCTGCGGCTCCTCGGCGATCTTCCTCGGCCCCGATTATCACTTCGATCTGGCCCGTCCGGGGGCCGCCTTGTACGGCATCAATCCGCTGCCCGGCCGACCCAATCCGATGCGCCAAACCGTTCGTCTGCAAGGGAAAATCCTGCAGGTGCGTGACGTTGACACCCCCCAGACCGTTGGCTATGGTGCGACCCACCGGGTCACCCGGAAAGGAAAAATCGCCACTGTCGCCGTGGGTTACGCCGACGGCTTCTTCCGGGCCCTGAGCAATCGCGGGTGTGGATACATAGGCGACATCCGAGTGCCAATCGTGGGACGCGTCTCTATGGATCTGATCACTGTCGATGTCGGCGACGTCCCCTCTTCCCAACTTTTTACCGGCGCCCTCGTCGAACTGCTCGGCCCCGATCGCGATCCCGACGCGGTTGCCGAAGACGCCGGCACCATCGGCTACGAGGTTCTGACCGCGCTCGGTTCGCGCTATCACCGTGCTTACGTCGGCGGGACGGACTGACGCGCATGAATTTTCTGCAACCCATCGGCCGCGTGTTCCTGAACTTCCTGTCCGCCACCGGACGGCTCGGATTGTTCACCGGCGCGGCGCTGTCCCATTGCGTGCGCCCGCCGTTCTACTTCCGCATCATCGGCCGGCAGATGTTCGAGATCGGTTATCTCTCGCTCCCCGTGATCGGCCTCACCGCGATCTTCGCCGGCATGGTGCTGGCCCTGCAAAGCTATACCGGCTTCGCGCGCTTCTCCGCCGAGGGCGCCATCGCCAACGTGGTGGTGCTCTCCATCACCCGCGAACTCGGCCCGGTGCTGGCGGGCCTGATGGTCGCCGGGCGGATCGGCGCCGCGATGTCGGCCGAGATTGGCACCATGCGGGTAACCGAACAGATCGACGCGCTGACCACGCTGTCCATCAATCCGATGAAGTACCTGGTCGCGCCGCGCATCATGGAGGGCATCCTGATGATGCCGCTGGCGGTGCTGATCGCCGACATCATCGGCGTGTTCGGCGGCTACATCATCGCCGTCTATAAGCTCGGCTTCAATCCGGCCAACTATCTCAAGAACACCTGGGATTTCATGGAATTCCACGACGTCGTCAGCGGCCTCGTCAAGGCCTCGGTGTTCGGCTTCATCGTCACCCTGATGGGCTGCTATCACGGCTATAATTCAAAGGGCGGCGCCCAAGGCGTCGGCGCGGCGACGACGAATGCCGTCGTTTCCGCCTCGATCCTCATTCTCTCGATGGACTACATCCTGACCGAACTGTTTTTTGCCGGCAAATGAACGAGCCCCGACCCAAGATCCGACTTCACAACGTGCGCAAAGCGTTCGGCACGAAGAGGGTCCTGGACGGAGTCGATCTCGACGTCAACAAGGGCGAGTCGGTCGTCATCATCGGCGGCTCGGGCGTCGGCAAGTCGGTAACCCTGAAATGCATCCTTGGCCTCCTGGAGGCGGATTCGGGCAGCATCGAGGTCGACGGCGAGGAGATCGTCGGCGCCGACAACGAGACGCGTGAGCGCATCAACGCCAAGATCGGCATGCTGTTTCAGAGCGCGGCCCTGTTCGACAGTCTTTCGGTATGGGAAAACGTCGCCTTCGGCCTGCTCGCCCAGAAAGCCGCATCGCGATCGGAAGCCAAGGATATCGCGGTCGCCAAACTCGCCATGGTGGGCCTGAGCGCCGGGGTAGCCTATCTGTCCCCGGCCGAATTGTCGGGCGGCATGCAAAAGCGCGTCGGGTTGGCGCGTGCCATCGCCACCAATCCGGAAATCATTTTCTTCGACGAGCCGACCACCGGCCTCGATCCGATCATGGCCGACGTCATCAATAATCTGATCGTCAAAACCACCGGCGAGGTCGGCGCGACAACGCTCTCGATCACCCACGATATGGTCAGCGCGCGCAAGATCGCACACCGAATCGCGATGCTTTACGAG
>JAVJPD010000557.1:0-1737 GCA_040216475.1 Rhodospirillales bacterium | reverse complement strand
ACGACGCTCTTCCGATCTGCCGTCGACCACCAGGGAAACCCCCTTGTGCAGAAAGGGTTCGTTGCTCAGTGAGTCGACGATGCCCTGCAGGGCGAGGACGCCGTTGCGCCGCGCCAGCTCGGCGATTTCGAGAACGTGGTTGGCCGCTTCGGAGGCGTCCCGGCTGGTATAGACGAAGGTATTCGAGACGACCTGCACCGTCTGACCGATTTCCTTGAGCGAAAAGCACATGGTGACGACGGCCGTGGTGCCGCCGATCACGATGGCGATGGCGGGCAGGTTGAAGAACGATTTGGGATCGCCGCCGAAAAAAATCGCGGTGGCGACCAAGGCAAAGCCGCAGACCATGCCGACGATCGTGGCGAGGTCAATACTCTTGCGCTTCGGGCGCGGAGCGATGCGGGTGCCTTCCGCCATGGATCAGCCCCGATCCTCTTTGATGATTTCCGTCATGGTGATGCCGAGGCGGTCCTCGACGACGACGACCTCGCCGCGTGCGACCAGGCGGTTGTTGACGTAGATGTCGATTGCCTCGCCGACCTTGCGGTCCAGTTCGACGATGGCGCCCTTGCCGAGCTTGAGAAGCTGGCTCACCTGCATGGACGATTTGCCGAGAACGGCCGAGACCTGCACGGGGATGTCGTACACGGCTTCCAGGTCCTGTACGCTGGTGAACTCGTCGGCCATGAGTGCGCCCTGCATTTGATCCGTTTCGGCGTCGTCGTTTTCCTTGGCGCCGTTCTCTTTGCCGTTGGCATCGAGTTCCGACAATTCGAGATTTGAGTCTTCTTCAGCCATGATCGTCTCCTACTAACGGGCGCTCACGCTTCCCCGTCTTTACGGGCGTTGGACGGCTCGGAAGCGGCCGCTTCCGATAGTACAGTGTTTTCGGCATCTTGATGGCCGGCGTTTTGATCGAATTCGGTGTTTTCCGCACTCGCGGCGTCGGCGGGCGTCGGCGTGTCCTCGCCCGTCTCCGGGATGTTTTCGGCAATCAGGGCGTCGATATCGCGCCACAGTTCCGCGGTATCGCGCAAGGCGGTCCCGGTTCCCCATTCGATGCGGCAATCCCCGGGGGCCAGCGAATCCTCGGCATTGAGGATGACTTTACCCTCGAAACCGGTTTCGCTGACGATGGGGCCGAGGCGGGCCATGATATTTTCGTGCTGAGAGGCGCTGACCGAGATGGTCAGGCGGGGCTCGTCGATCACCCGTTCCATGACGGATTGAATGACGTTTTGCACTTCTTCATCGGCGCCGCGCTTGCTGAAATACGGAAACAGTTTGCGGGTGATCGCCGCGGCGACGTTGATCGCATCCCGCGCGGTCGAGGTGTTCGCTTCGTCCTGGCGGCGGAAAATATCGCCGATTGTCGCGACGATTGTCTCGAGGGCCGTGGCCGTCATCTGTTCGGCGCCGGCGAGGGTTTCGCGGACGCCTTCTTCCTTACCGGCGGCGAACCCTTCGTTGCGGGCGGCGGCGACCTCTTCTTCACTGAAGGTGGGAACGATGATTTCCGGTTCCGGCTCGGGCGCGTTTTCGTCGTCGGATATGTCTTCCTCTTCGGGCCGCTGCGTCGGCGGCCGGTCGAAGTCGTAATTGAAGAGGAATTTTTCAACCGCGCTCATGACGGATATTGTCCCGATATCACTTGAGAAACCAATTAGAATACCAATTCATCTTCGTCGGAGCCGCTGGCGATGACGATCTCGCCGGCGTCGGCGAGGGCCTTAGCGG
>JAVJPD010000556.1:0-5036 GCA_040216475.1 Rhodospirillales bacterium | reverse complement strand
CCCGACGCTCTTCCGATCTCCAGTTTGGCGAGGTGTTCATGCTTGCCGATTTAATCAATTGATCCAATCGTTTGGGCAATTGTTCGGGATATAGAAAAAATACGGGCAGGGCACTTTGGGGCATATCGGCAGGCAATTGGTCTTCGTGTATGGTGACCGTTGCATTCGGTGAAATCACGGCAAGACTGCGAATATGCCAAGTGGCACCGTCGCTCCAGGCAAGGTAAGCGTATTGCGATGGCGTCGGTGAATTGTCGGAGTCGACCGGTGGAAAGTTGGCGAGGGTAACCTCGCCGTGCAATCCCGGGTGCCGGAGCATGAAGAAATAGTTCACGGTTGGTTATGCCCGCTCGAAAATTATATTGGTACCATCCACGCTTTCGGCGCCCTGTTCCTTAAAAATAAAACCGGCATCGGCAGCGATCTGTTCGATTAAGCCCCTATTATCTGCGGTGGCTTCGACGAGAAGATGCCGCAGGGCCGGAGTCGTTAAGGTTTCAGCAGCACCTTTCAGTACGTCGACTTCCGGGCCATCGACATCAATCTTCAAATGAGTCGGCGACGGCAGAGGCGAGCTACTTTGCAGAAAATCATCCAAGGTCGTAATGACGATGCCCTGACGGTGGGGAGCGTCTTGTACCACTGTATGGCGATTGCCGTGTAACGCGCCGCCCGCCTGAAAGCGCGACAGATTAAACGCTCTCGCCGTGAAGGTCGCGCCCAAAGCGACGGGAAAAGCGAGGACACGATCAGATAAGGTGTTGTCTACGATATTTCGGTTCAACCGGGCGAAATTGAGAGACTCGGGCTCGAAACAGATCGCGCGCACCGTTTCATTCAAATGGGCGGCATAAAGCGTGAAAATGCCGATATTTGCGCCGACGTCATAAAATACGCTGTCAGGAGCGATCGTGTCGTTAAGCCAACGGATTGTTTCCGGTTCTTTGTCGAAGAGCGTTTCGGCCCGCCAGCGCTCCAAAGGATTGCCAACCCGTAGCGTGAACGAACCGGCAGGTGCATTGATTTGATATCTATCGTCAATGCCGTCAAGTGCGAACGCCGTAATTTTTCGCAGCCACGCGGGACCGTTCAGGCTCCCGCGCGTCAACCCGCCTATTGTCTGCCCCAGGAGTCGCTTCAAAGATGTCCTGCCGCCGCATGAGGAGACTGTTCGGCCGAAAATCGGGAATAACCGTTCGGCGTTCTTCCCGACGCCGAATGGGATACAACACAGCCGTCGATCAAGTCCTCGACCGTCACGTCGGCGCCTATATCCGAGTCGGACCAGACGTGCCCTTGTTGTTCCAAATTCGTGAGTGGCCGGGCATGGTGTGCATCGAGGATGGCCCGGATCATGGGTTCGAGGTCGCTCGGTTGCGTGGGAGCATACACGGCACCCCGGTCGTCGGCGTGAGGTGAAACAGTGCGGGCTGAAAGATGCCGATAGCGTCGGCTGCCGCCCCACAGGAGAACCGGGCGTCGGGCATGTAGGGCCTCTTCGATGGTCGTCGAGGAAAAACTCACCAGCATATCGGCATCGGCGAGATCTTCCAGAAACGAGCCGTCGGTTTTAATTCGGCAGTTCGGCGCCTCCGGCAAAAGCGCTTTCAATGTGGCGATATCGCATTCGGGCATGGGGCGGATGCGGATGATCAACTCGGCATCGGGAATGCGAGAAACTGCTTCGACCATGGCGACGAGGCCACAAACGAATTCATCGGAGGTTTCGTAAACCACGGGGCGGTAATTGAAGATCGATTTATACGTCCCGGCATGAAGAATCCGCTTTTTCGGACGATGAGCCGATGGCTGAGGCAAAGGCTTGTATCCCCACATGACTGGGCGGCTACGACGGAGCGGCGCTTTCGGTATGACGTGTTTGGCCACGGCCTCGGCGTGAGGAGACTGGACCAAAGAAACGTCCGTCAAAGTGCTGACGAGAAGGCCATCGGCCATCAGCCGTTGTTCGTCCTCGGCAGCAGATTCATGCTGAATGGTGTGAGATCCATGTGAAATCAGGATACGGGGAATCTTTGCCATGCCGGCGGCTTCGCTTAGGGCAGCCTCATCGTTCCAGCGCAACGAATGCGCGATCAAGGAAGACGGCTTGAGGATGCTAATTAAATCACACATCTCTGCGACGGCGGATTGGGTTGCAAGCACGCCTTGAAAAATCGCCGGCCGCAACGGCGTCAGGCCGTGCCGGATAATCGGATCGTCGATGCTCAATAGAATGCCGGGTAGGCTGGCGGCAGCCGTGTTGTTGGGGCGACCGCAAGCGATCAGTCGGACTCCGGGTTTGCCGCGGGCCGCGAGCCAAAGCGAGCGGAACGTGTGCCCCAATTCTGCGACGCGGCCATGGCCGGCCCGGATTTGAACGGGTGTACGACCCGTTGAAACGGCTTTTTGGGCCAGATCACTCAGGCCATACAGATAGCCGGTCACCAGAAACGGCTTCCGCGATCTTAAACATAATGCAGCTAAGCGGTTAAAGAGCCGGAATATCGGTTTAGCCCATGTATCGTTCGGGCGCTTTCGGTTCATGACGGTGATGGGCGCAATCAACTCGTTAAGGCAACCGAGCGCTTCGAGCCGGTCCGCCGTCCGGCGCCATCCGTTTGAACTTTGAATTAACCAGTCGCCCTCCTTCCCCAATGTTAGCCAGAGGCGCACGATGGTCGCGGCGGCGACACGAACGTCGTGGCGCAAAGTTTCCTTGGCGGCGGCGTTGAGAACGGTGTCCTTTTCGAGGGCGGCGACAAGCTGGCGGTCCGCCCGCCTGATGCGCGCGATACAGCGGACATGATCGCGGTCGGTATAACGTTCGGTGCTGACGATAACGGGAATGTCGATATCTTTTAGAACAAAGCGCGCATTCGGCGTCAGCGCCAGAATTTTGTCGGCCTTGGGACGGTCGCGCAGGAAGGCGCGGGCGTCCTCCGTGTCGTAAACCACAGCCGTAACTTTTGTTTCTTTTGCGCCGTTCACAGTTTTGCGCCGGTGCGTTTCAGATATTGTTCCGCCAGCCACAGGCCGTCGTCGTCACGCACGTCGATGGCCGCCCAAAAACGCTCGATCGGCACGACGTCGACATGGCCGCCGAAAGGATCGTCGCCGCGTAAGGCTTCCGCCGAAAACACCGAACCGATGCCGGTCAGCTCCTGAAACAATGCCACCTGAGCGCGATCGCCCGTGCCGGCGATACGGCCCATGCGGCCGTGTTCATCCCGGCGCCAGAATGTATAATGGACAGGATGGCAGGTGATCAGGGAATCGACCTTCTGCGCCTCGGCGGCGGCGATCATCTGGTCGATGATGCCTTTCGGGCGCAAGGGGTGGGTGATCTCGAGCAGCATAAAGTAATCGTTATCGCCTCTGGTTTCGGCGACGAAGGCGAGCACGTCGAGGGTCGTCACGCCCTTGCGGCTCAGGGCTTCGGGACGTTTAAGAGCCTCGATTTTTCCTGACCACGGCTCGCAATGCGGCAGAAACGCGTCGTCGTCGTAGGCGACGATGACCTTATCGAGAGTTTTCGCGGCCAACGCCTGATCGAGGGTAATCGCCCACAGCGGTTTGCCACTGAGCGTTCTTTTGGGCTTACCGTCGGGCGCGCAACAATCCTTAAACCGGATGGGAATGACGGCAGCGATCTTCATCGGCTTTCCACCCTTCCTTACGTCAAATCCTGTTGAATGAGCTCGATCACCCGCACCACCCGGTCGGCGCGCTCTTCGCTGCGCTCGTGATGGATGCCGTGATGGTGAAAGACGCGCGCGCTGGGTTCGTAAACGATACGATGGCCGTCGCGCAGAACTTTCTTGGCCCAATCCTGGTCCTCGACACCGTGGATGGTCTCGTTGAACGGGACCCGGGTCCAGGCCTCGCGGCGGATCATCGAGTTGGCGTTATGAAAGAAATAATCGCGATGCTGTTCCTTGCGATCCAGCCCGAAACTGATCCAGAGGTCACGTTTGTCGACAGCGGCGCTATCGGGCAACGGTTCCTGGCGGCCGTACACGGCGATTACCTCGGGACGGCCGAAATGCATGGCGAGACGCGCGAGCCACTGATCGTCGGCCGGCACGCAATGGCCGGAAATCATCGCGACCAAAGGATTTTTTGTCGCCTCAATGCCGATATTGAGCGCACGGGAAAAATTGAAGTCGGCGTCGCCGATCGAAAGAATGGTGCAGCCGTACCGTTCAGCGATCATTCGCGTGCCGTCCGTCGAGTCGTTGTCGACCAGGATGACCTCGAAATCGCGATAGTCCTGAAGCGCGATGGCGCCGAGACACGAGGCGAGCCATTTCTCCTCGTTCTTGGTGCGTACGACGATGGAAACGGGATCGTTCATGATGCCGGTTTGTCTTCCAAATGACCGAAGCTCAAACTCTCGCTCGGTTCGATGTCGTAACGCAACACTTTGCCGACGATATGGTCGCGCAAAACGGGAGAAATACCGCGAGCCTCGGAGACAATGACGGTCAAATCCGCGAGCGTCATCGTTTCGCCGCGCCGCTTCGGCTTATTTACCGTCAGGCTTGCTTCGCGGCCGTGCAGATGATCGACCTCGGCGGGCGAGGTGGGACGCGCCGCACCATCGCCTTGTGCCCGTGCGATGCGCAGGATGGGCCCGAGATCAATGTCGACGGCATCGGGGACGATCAGGCTGTGCGGCCCCATGGCGGCGGCGAGAACGAGCTTTTCGGTACTGCGCGCCATGATCGCGAACGGCCGGGCTTGCGCGCGCAGCCAGGCGAGCTGTTCGGTATAGGCGAGCATATCCTGATCGCGGGCATCGAAAAGATGGATCAGTTCGCCGGTTTTCATGGCCACGTGTAGGGCCTGTAAAGCATTGTAGCCGAGACCGTTGACGGCGATCATAATGGGCCGCTTGGTGGCCGCGAGCGTTTTGGCGAGGTCAAGATGGCCACCGAGTCCTGCGGGGATGAGCCAGGCGGCCGGTTGTTTTGGTAACGCCGCGCCCGCATCGCTGACCCGCACCAGAGCGTCATCGGGCGCGTTTTCGATGTCAC
>JAVJPD010000555.1:0-3555 GCA_040216475.1 Rhodospirillales bacterium | reverse complement strand
GCCGGCGCGGAGTCGAAGACTCCTGAAAAAATTTCGGCCGCGGCGGTCCACGGGGCGGTCCACGGGGCGGTTCGTATCGGGCGCCGAAACCGGGGGTATTTCGCCAAACCCTTGTAATAATTTGGATTTGCCGCATCGGCGCAATTATATTGCACTGCACAAAACGGCTTGACACATAGGTTTTTTGGTCCTATATACAATTTCGATGCTGCATTGCAGCAAATATGTTGAATAGGCTGGATAGAGCGGATCGGCTTGAAGCTGCCGATGGGGGCGCCGAGCCGGCCGACTGAAAGGATGTATTCCGATGCCGACACCCACGAAAAAAGCGAAACCCGCTAGCGCAAGTTCAGCGGCCAACGGTGCCGAAAAAGCGCCGAAAGCCGAAAAAGTCACCGCTGCATACAAGGATGTAAACGATATGATGACCGAAAGCACCGAAGCGATCGAAAAGGCCTACAAAGCCGGAACCGAAATTGCCACCGAGAACTACGAGAAGATCGTCGCCATGGCGCAGGAAAGCGTCGAGGCGGCCGTGAAGGCCGGTTCGGCCGTGTTCAAGGACTATGACGATATGGCCGGCTTCGGCAAAAAGAACGTCGACGCGTTCGTTAAATCCGGCACGCTTTGGGCCCAGGCCATGCAGGATTTCGGCAAGACGTTTTCCGATATGACTCGTTTGTCGATGGAAAAAAGCGTCGTCGCCTCGCAAGCCTTCATGAGCTGTAAAACCCTGGCCGATGTCGCCAAGCTGAACAACGAGTTGGTCAAGCAGGGTTACGATCAAGCGATCGAGGACAGCCGTAAGCTGACCGACATGTCGATCAAAATGACCGAAGAGGTCGTCTCGCCGATTGCCGAGCAATACAACTCGGTCGTCGACAAGATCACGAAAAGCATGGCCGCTTAATTCTTCGGAAATCAGGTTTCTTCGCCAGAACAAAGCGGCCGGTGGTCTCCACCGGCCGTTTTTGTTTAGGGGGCGGGATAGATCACTCGGGATAGGTTACGTTGTCGAAGAACATGACCTGGTTGACGCGGTAGTAATCCTTGAAGGCGTTTTGTTCATGCCAGGCGCCGTGGAAATAGATTCCGGGATAGATGAGCAGGCGGTTGAACTTCGCCGGCACCACGTCGATGACGTCCCAGTGGTCTCGATACGTCGTGCAGAAATAATGGGTGCCGTCCTCCCATTCCATGTCCGGGGTGTAGACCCGTTTTTCGGCCTCGTCGTACGCGGCCTTGGTCGGCGGCATGTGATCGTAGGGCGGGTTTTTCCGGCGGTAGAACGCCGTGCCGCCGGAGCATTCCTCGTCGGTATTGAAGGTGATCAGCGAGGCGAACCGCAGCCCGTCGTCGTGGGGGTGGGGCTGGCTGCCCGGCGGCTGGTCGGCGGCGAGCTTGAAAAGATTGGTGATGAATTCGATATCGATATGAGGGATGACGACGCCGAAAATATCCCGGGCGATCTGCTGGACGATCTGAGCGGGTTTTTGCATCGGCAGGCTGAGGAATTGCCGGCAGTCGTAATAGTCGATGAAGTTGCGCGATCGTTCGTTGTGCTTCCAAATCGGGTAGGGCGTGTTGAGGATGATCTCGCGAATCGTTTCGGGATGTTCGTAGAAATTATCGATGGTCACGACCGCGTTGCCGGAATCGCCGAGCAGGAACACGTTGGGCTCGAGATTCTTGTTCAGTGTGAAAACCTCTTCGGGTTTGTACGGAAACACGGCGGTTGTCCTTTTATCGGGTTGTTTTCGTTGGACTTGTGCCGGGATAGCATAGATCGGATCATGATTGATCGGAAACATCATTCGGTTGCGATCAATCATGTGAATCCGGTCTATATCAATAGCTTAGAGCCTATTCACATGGTTAATCGGATCGCTGACCGTCAATCGTTTGGCGTGGTCAAAAATGCTGATCCCGATTGACCATGATCGGCTCTGAAACGACGCAGGGGAGCACCGCCGGGTATATGATTATATTCCTTTGTTGGGAACAGGCAGAGGGATTGAAAAGAAGCGGACGCAATCCCACTAAACACAATGCTGCTCCGACAACGGAGCCTTTGGCCTGGCGGCCGAAATCCCTTATATTTTAAGGGTCAGAACGGTCACGATGAGGATGATCATCTTGGATGCGAGTTGACTGATGGCCAAGACCGTTAAGCCGATAGATGGCGACCACACGGGCACCGGTGTGGTCACGAAGGCCCGGCCCAAGACCAAAAAGCCATCGATGTATAAGGTGTTGATGCTGAACGACGATTATACGCCGATGGAATTCGTCGTTCACGTCTTGGAACGGTTCTTCAGCAAGTCACACGAAGAGGCGACGCAGATCATGCTCCACGTCCACCGGCGTGGCGTCGGCATCTGCGGCGTGTATACTTACGAAGTGGCTGAAACCAAAGTGACTCAGGTCATGGATCTTGCACGACAACACCAACATCCTTTGCAGTGCACGATAGAAAAAGATGGAGAAGATTGAGCGCACATGTTGTCACGAAACCTAGAACAATCCTTGCACCGGGCTTTGGCTCTCGCGACGGAACGGCGCCATGAGTACGCGACGCTGGAGCACTTGCTGTTGGCCCTCACCGAAGACCAGGATGCCATCGCGGTTTTGCGGGCCTGCGGCGTCGATCTCGATCTGCTCCGCCAGAACCTCAACGATTTCATCGAGAACGAACTGACCGATCTCATGGTCATGCACGCGACGGAACCCAAGCCGACGGCCGGTTTCCAGCGGGTCGTGCAGCGCGCCGTGATCCATGTCCAATCCTCGGGCCGCGAGGAGGTGACCGGCGCGAACGTGCTGGTGGCGTTGTTCTCGGAACGTGAATCCCACGCGGTGTATTTCCTGCAGGTCCACGACATGACCCGCCTGGACGCCGTGAACTACATCTCGCACGGCATCGCCAAGGTGCCGGGCGAATCGCGCCAGCAATCGGTGCATGGCGCCGACGAGGAAACGTCTTCCGATAAGGTCGTGCGCAAGGGCCACGAGGCGCTCGAGGCGTATTGCGTCGACCTGAACAAGAAAGCCAAGGAGGGCAAGATCGATCCGCTGATCGGCCGCGAGGCGGAAGTCGAGCGGACGATCCAGATCCTATGCCGGCGCAACAAGAACAACCCGCTCTACGTCGGCGACCCGGGCGTCGGCAAGACCGCCATCGCCGAAGGGCTGGCGCGGCGCATCGTCAACGGCGAGGTGCCCGAAGTGCTGCTGGACGCCACGATCTATGCCCTCGACATGGGCGCACTGCTCGCGGGCACGCGCTATCGCGGCGATTTCGAGGAACGCCTGAAGAACGTGATGTCGGAACTGGAAGCCGCGCCGGGCGCGGTGCTGTTCATCGACGAGATTCACACGGTGATCGGCGCCGGCGCGACCAGCGGCGGTTCCATGGATGCCTCCAACATCCTTAAACCCTCGTTGCAGAACGGCGGCCTGCGCTGCATCGGCTCGACCACGTATAAGGAATACCGCAGCTACTTCGAGAAAGACCGCGCGCTGGTGCGCCGGTTCCAGAAGATCGACGTCTACGAG
>JAVJPD010000554.1:0-1170 GCA_040216475.1 Rhodospirillales bacterium | reverse complement strand
GTCGAAGCCTACGCCAAGGAACAGGGCATGTGGCGCGACGCATCGAGCCCGGAGCCGATGTTCACGGACACGCTCGAACTCGATCTCGCCAGCGTCACCGCCTCGCTCGCCGGACCGAAGCGTCCGCAAGACCGCGTTCCGCTCGGCGCCGCGAAAAAATCCTTCGAGACCGCGCTCGACAAAGAATATGGAATGGGCGGCCAGAACGGCAAACGTGTTCCGGTCAAGGGCGAAGCGTTCGACATCGGCCATGGCGACGTCGCCATCGCCGCGATCACGTCGTGCACGAACACCTCGAACCCTTCGGTGATGATCGCCGCCGGCCTCCTCGCGCGCAACGCAAGGAAGCGCGGCCTCAAAGTGAAGCCATGGGTGAAAACTTCGCTCGCGCCGGGCAGCCAGGTCGTCACCGACTATCTGGCGAAGTCCGGCCTCGACGACGATCTCGACGCGCTCGGCTTCAACCTTGTCGGCTATGGCTGCACCACCTGCATCGGCAATTCGGGACCTCTCCCCGAAGCGATCAGCGCGGCCGTCAACCAGAACGACCTCGCGGTCTGTTCGGTGCTGTCGGGCAATCGCAATTTCGAGGGCCGCGTATCGCCCGACGCGCGCGCCAATTATCTCGCCTCGCCGCCCCTCGTCGTCGCCTACGCGCTCGCAGGTTCGATGAATGTCGATCTCACGACAGAGCCACTCGGCAAGGACGATCAGGGTAAGGACGTTTTCCTGAAAGACATCTGGCCGAGCAACAAGGAAATCGCCGAAACCGTCCGCGCCAACGTCACGGCGCAGATGTTCGCCTCGCGCTACGCCGACGTCTTCAAGGGCGATGCGATGTGGCAGGCGATCGATTCCGGCGACGGGCAGACCTACTCATGGCCGCCGTCGACCTATGTGGCGAACCCGCCTTACTTCGTCGGGATGACGAAGGAGCCGAAGCCCATAGAGCCGCTCGAAAACGCGCGCATCCTCGCCCTGTTCGGCGATTCCATCACCACCGACCACATCTCCCCCGCCGGCTCCATCGCCAAGGACGGGCCGGCCGGCGAATACCTAAAATCCCATCAGGTGCCGGTGTCGGAGTTCAACTCCTACGGCTCGCGCCGCGGCAACCATGATGTGATGATGCGCGGCACCTTCGCCAACATCCGCATCAAGAACCAGATG
>JAVJPD010000553.1:0-3086 GCA_040216475.1 Rhodospirillales bacterium | reverse complement strand
TGTGCAGATCGAGCATGAACGCGGCCAACGCGCGTTCCAGGCGCGCAAGCGCGCCGCTCAACACCACGAAGCGCGAACCGGACAGTTTCGCGGCGCGTTCGAAATCCATCATGCCGAGGGTTTCGCCGAGATCGACGTGATCGCGCGGCTCGAAACCGAACGACGGCTTGACGCCCCAGGTCCGGGCTTCCACGTTATCGTTTTCGTCCTCTCCGTCGGGCACGTCGTCCGCCGGGATGTTCGGCAAGGCGCCCAGCAGCGCTTCCAGCTCTTCGCTCGCCGCCTTGGCTTGTTCCTCGGCGCGGGCTTCCTCTTCCTTGCCCTCTGCGACCCTGGCCATGATATCGGAGGCGTCCTCGCCCTTTTTCTTGGCGGCGCCGATCTGCTTGGAGAGCGTGTTGCGCTCGGCCTTGATCTCCTGCGCCCGGGTCATGGCGGCCCGGCGGGTCTTGTCGATGTCGACAAGGCGCGCCGACAGCGGCTCCAGGCCACGGCGGCCGAGCCCCCGGTCGAATGCCTCGGGGTTCTCCCGTATCCAGCGAATATCGAACATCGTAGGTCGCTCCTACCACGAAAAACGGAAAATTTTCCTTAACGGAAAGGGGGTTATGCCCGGATTACGCCCGGGACTCGTCGGACGACTCGGTGGAAGACTCGGTGGTCGAGTCGGTGGTCGAGTCGGTGGCCGACTCGGCGTCGCGCTCGGCGGCCTTCTTTTCGGCCATCCGGACGCACAGGATCGAAATTTCGTAAAGCAGGAGGGTGGGCACTGCGAGGCCGACCTGGCTGATGACGTCCGGCGGGGTCAGGATGGCCGCCGCGACGAACGTAATGACGATCGCATAGCGGCGCTTCTCGGCCAATCCCTTGGAGGTGACGATGCCGGCCCGGCCCAACAGGGTGAGCAACACCGGCAGCTCGAACATCAAGCCGAAGGCGAAGATCAAACGCATGACCAGCGAGAGGTATTGATCGACCTTGGCTTCGAGCTGGATCGGCAAGGCCCCCGCTCCGCCCATGGATTCGAAGCTCAGGAAGAACTTCCAGGCGAGCGGGAAGATAAAGTAGTAGACCAGCGCGCCGCCCATAAAAAACAGGATCGGCGTCGCGATCAGAAACGGCGCGAAGGCGCGTTTTTCGTGTTTATAGAGCGCGGGCGCGACGAACATCCATACCTGCATCGAGATGAACGGGAACGCCAAAAACAACGCAGCGAAAAACGAAACCTTGATGTAGGTGAAGAACGCTTCGTGCAGGCCGGTGAAGATCAAGCGCCGCTGGCCGCCGGAGGCCGTGAGAATGTCGGCCAACGGCTGCGCCAGGAATGCATAAATGTGTTCCGCGAAATAGTAACAGACGAAAAACAGCAGCAGGATCGCAACGACCGACTTCAACAAACGATTGCGCAACTCGACCAGATGGTCGAGCAGCGGCATTTTTTTATCGTCGAGTTCTTCCGCCACCGGCCGTTAGCCCTTCTTTTCCGCCTGAGATATCCGAGACTCGACTTTTCCCGTATCGGCGGCGTTTTGCGTCACCGGTTCGGACGCGGGCCCGGATGCGGTTCCCGTGCCGTGCGGCGCCGGCTGTTGCTTCGGGTCCTTGGACGGATCGGCAAGTTGCGCCGGCTTTTCGGGCAAGACATCGAGATCCTCGTCGGTTTCCTCGTCGAGATCGCGCCCATCCTTGTCGTCATCCTCGTCGCCGTCGTCGTATTCGGTCAGGTCGAAGTCCTTGCGCACGGTCCCGTCGGGATCGACGGTCTTTTCGATCTGCCCCTTGAAGTCGTCACCGGCATCGGTGACCTGTTTCTTGATGTCTTCCATGTCCGCGTGACGGATCATGTCGTCGACGCCGTCCTGGAATTCGTGCGCCATGGCGCGTGCCTTGCGCGCGATCCCGGCGATCGCGCGAACCGCGCGCGGCAATTCCTTCGGACCGATGACGATGATGCCGACGATCGCGATGATGAATAATTCCTGCCAGCCGATATCGAACATGGCAGCTTCAGATCCCGTCCATATTGTCGATTACGAATAAAAAGTCGGATGGCGGCGGCCAAAGAGCCGCCTGGGTTATTCCTTTTTTGTGGGCTCGGAACCGGCCGGGCTTTGCGATTGCGCCGTGTTGTGCGGTTGCGATGCCGTGCCCGGCCCGCCGTCGATGGTCTTCGGCGCCTCTTTCGGCGCGTCCGCTTCGTCGTTGCTCATCGACTTCTTGAAAGACTTCAGGCCCTTGCCGAGATCGCCCATCAGTTGGGAAATCTTGCCCCGGCCGCCGAAGAGAAGCAGGACGATCACCAGGACGATCACCCATTGCCAAATGCCGGTCCATCCACCCATCATCAATCTCCACTGACTCTAACGCCGGCCCAAATCCGGGCCCGTTTCGTGGCGCGGATAATGGCAGAAAGGGTTAATTGCCGCAATGCCGGGGCCGGAAACCCCCCGGTCATCGCCGGCTCAGCCTTCCGGATTGAGCGGCTCGTCCTCGCCGCCGCCGTCGGCATCGTCGCCGGCGTCATCGCCGAGAACGCCTTGATCGACGACGTCCTTGCCGATGCTCGAACGGTAAACCTGAATGGCCGGACTCGCATCCAGCAATCCCGCCGCCTTGAGTTCTTCCATGCCGGGCAGATCCTTGGTGCTCTCGAGGCCGAAATGATCGAGGAACACGTCCGTCGTGCCCCAGGTCATCGGCCGGCCCGGCACCTGACGCCGGCCCTTGGGACCGATCCAACCCAACTCGAGAAGAATGTCGATGGTGCCCCGGCTGATGATCACGCCACGAATTTCCTCGATCTCGGCGCGCGTCACCGGCTGGTGATAGGCGATGATCGCCAAAGTTTCGATGGCGGCGCGCGACAGCTTGCGCGGCACTTCCACTTCCCGGTTGAGAGCCGTCTCCAAATCCGGCGACGTCCGGAACGCCCAGGCCTGCCCCCGATGCACCAACTGCACGCCGCGCTCGGCGTAATCGCCCTGGAGTTTCTTGAGCAGCGCCTTGACGTTGGCGCCGTCGGGCAAGCGGTTCTTGAGAAGCCGCTCGGTCAACGGTTCGGTCGAGGAAAACAGCAAGGCTTCGAG
>JAVJPD010000552.1:0-6361 GCA_040216475.1 Rhodospirillales bacterium | reverse complement strand
CAAGTCCCATCAGCCACCCCATTCCTTCCTTTCCCCGCCAAAACGCTTTTCTGCGACCGAAATCGACCCGCGCCCGATCCCCAGGTGCGGCTAGGGAATCTCCTAATTCGACCTGCTCCGGATTAGGGGGATTCCAAGATTAGCTCTCTGAATCCCCGAATTTCCGCCTGATTTTCCTGGTTTTTTTCCGAATTTCCCGATGCCGCCGCTCGCGTCTGATCCTTAGAAAAAGGGTCAGCGAAAACCACACGAGCAAAGCAAGTCATCACCATGTGGCCCCAGGAAAACCGGAAAAACATCATCGAAATGACCGTGGTTATTGCGGTCTGGCTGCTGACCCTGGCCGCTTTCTGGGGCATGGTCCTCGGCAATTCCTCTTATGTGACGGACGAGGCGGCCCCCATCGTTGTCGGTACCGGGATGCACGATGAGTTGGTCTGGGGCGAGGCGAAGGCTCCCGTCGCGACGGACGCCACCGCCGGAACCTTTGTAGAATATACCGAAACGGACGCGCCGCTGACGGCGGCGCTCAAGGAAGTTTTTACGTCGATCAGCGTCATGCTCCGCACGGTATCGGAAAAAACGACCGTCAGCTTGAACGTGCCGGTCGCCACCATCGGGATCCGCGGTTGACATGAGAAGCACTCGAGGCCGTGCGCCCCGTCGTGTTGTCGCGCTCAGTAGCTGCTGCCGGTCACGTACTTGCGCAACTGATTCTTTTCGGCCTCGAGTTCCTGAAGCCGGTTTTTCACGACGTCGCCGATGGAAATGAAACCGACCAGGTGCCCGCCCTCGACCACCGGCAGGTGGCGAATGCGGCCATCGGTCATCAGATGCATAATGTCCTCGATGGTGGACTCGGGTGAGCACGTGGTGACCGAGTGGGTCATCAGCGCCGAGACCGGCAGGTCCAGCACCGCGGCGCCGTGTTCGGCCAGGCCCCGCGTGATGTCGCGCTCCGAGACGATGCCGGCGATCTTGCCGCCGTCGACCACGAGAATGGCGCCGATCCGTTTCATCTGCAGGACTTTCACGACCTCGGCGACGGCCGCAATCGGCGCCACGGTGATGACGTTGCTGCCTTTCCGTTTGAGTATGTTCGATACGCGCATGAGCACCTCTTGTACATCGCTGACCTATTGAACAACCGGATGGCCATGCAACGGCCGACCAAACGGTTGCGTTATTCGATGGAAGGTTGAAACGAACTCAGGGAGTGCGTCGTGCCGTGTCCTTCCCCAAGTCTTGATTGCAAAAATGATAGCACAAATCGGGCCGGACGAAGAATGAATCCGGGAAAGTCCGGTGAAGGCCTCGATGAAAACGAGAAAAAGGGCCTCATCTACTAGTGGATAAGGTCTTTAACTGGATAACGCCCTTTACGGAAACGATTCCGACGCCGCGGCGTCACGTGCGCGGGCGCGGTCCCTTGATCTGGGTCCGGTGCAGGATGCGGCGTGCGTTCGGGTTGAATGAATCGCGCCGATGCAGCACGCACGTGTTGTCCCACAGGATCAGGTCGCCCCGACGCCAGGAGTGGTGCCAGGTGTTTTGCTTTTGCGTGGTGTGTTCCCACAGCGCGTCGAGCACGTCGTCGCTTTCCTTCCGGCTCATGCCGATGATGAAGGCGTGTGGCCGGCGGCCGAGGAACAGCAGTTTGCGGCCCGAGCGGGGATGGGTGCAGACGATCGGATGGCGCGCGCCGGGATTGTCTTCCGGGTTTTCGAGGTGTTCGGGCATGCCCGGGCGCAGGTAGCCGCCGCTGTTACGGGTGTGATCGTGAATGAGGGTGCGGCCCTCGATCTTCTTTTTCAAATCCGCGGGCAGGGTGTCGTAGGCATTATAGAGGCTGCAAAATCCGGTATCGCCGCCGTGATCGGGAACTTCGATGCCGTACAGGAAACAGCCCGTCGGCGGCTTTTCGAGAAACGTCAGATCGGCGTGCCAGACCGCCTCGCCGTCGCCGAGCGAGCCGGTCGGCTTGCCGTCATCGGTTTTGACGTTCGAGATGCAGGTGAGGTAGGGATGTTCGGGAATCCAGGGCTGGCCGATGCGTGAGCGGGCGGGCAGTTCGAGCTCGCCGAAGTGCTTGGCGAAGTCCTGAAGGTCCTGGTCGCTCAGGGTCTGGTTGCGGAACAGCAGAACCGAATGCTTGAACCACGCGGCCTCGATCTGCTTGAAGGCCGATTGATCGATGGTGCGGAGATCATCGACGATGACTTCGGCGCCGAGGGCGGCCCCGGTCGGAACGATTTGCAGGCTATCGGTCTTGATGGCTGATTCCATGACACGTCAGGCGGCCGACGGCCGCTCTCCCTTGATCTGCGTTCGTAACATGACCCGCCGTTTGGCGTCGTCGAACGGGTTGCGGTGATGCATGGCGCAGAAGTTATCCCAGACGATGATATCGCCGGGCCGCCATGCGTGATGCCAAGTGAACTTCTCCTGGGTGGCATGGGCCCAGACCTCGTTGAGGATTGCCTCGCTTTCATCCAATTCGTAGCCGTGGATGTAGGCGTAGGGCCGCCGTCCGATCATCAAGGCCTCGCGCCCGGTTTCCGGATGCGCGATGATCATCGGATGGCGTGCGCCGGGCGTTTCGCGGGGATCTTGCTGCTCGGCCCAGTTCGGCGTGACTTCGCCGGTCGAATTGTGGACGTGATCGTGCAACTGCACGCGGCCTTCGATCTTCTTGCGCAAATCGGCCGGCATGGTGCGCATCGCTTCGTAAAGGCTGAGGAATCCGGTTTCGCCGCCTTCCGGCGGCACCTCGACGGAATAGAGGATGCTCGCGCGCGGCACCTCGTCCAAATACGTCATGTCGGCGTGCCAAAAGGCTTCGCCGGCGCCGAGCGCGCCGAGCGGCTTGCCGGTTTCGCTTTTGACGTTGGTGATCAGGATGAATTGCGGAAATTGCGGAATCCAGGGATCGTTGTCGACCCGGGTTTTGCGCGGCAGGTCGATCTCGCCGAACCGGCGGCTGAAGTCCAGCAGGGCCGGACAGTCCATCTCCTGATCGCGGAACAGCAGAACGCCGGCGTGATCGAGCCAGGCTTGGCGTACGGCCTCGAACGTGTCGCCGTCCATCGCCTTGACGTCGATGCCGCGGATTTCGGCGCCGATATGCTTGCCGAGGGGGACGATCTCGATGGTCTTGGCCGCCATAACGGTAACGGATGCTCCCAGGCTAAGGTTTATGGTCGGAAAGCCTCTGAATTTTATATAGTGTAGCGCAAGTCGGCGGCCTCGAAAAAGCCCCCTAAAAACAACGTGTCAGGTGAGTATTAACAAAAATGTCTTCCGATTTGTTTGATCTCCGTCAAAAAGTCGCCGTGGTGACCGGCTCCAGCCGCGGCATCGGTTTCGCCATCGCCAAGGCTTTGGCCGATTGCGGCGCCAGGGTCGTGGTCTCGAGCCGCAAGCCGGACGCCTGCGCGGAGGCGGCAGATAGCATTCGCCGGTCCGGTGGCGAGGTTCTGGCGGTGCCCTGCAACATCGTCGAGTCGGCGGATCTGGATCATCTGATCGCCAAGACCCGGGAAGCCTGGGGGCGGGTCGACATCCTGGTCGGCAACGCCGCCATCAGCCCGTATTTCGGCCCGGCGATCGAGATGCCCGACGACAAGTTCGATCTGTTCATGCGCGCCAATGTGCGGGCGAATTTGCACCTCTGCCGCCTGGTGGTGCCCGAGATGGCCGAACGGCGCGACGGCTCGATCATCATGATGTCCTCGGTCGCGGTGAAGAAGGGCAACAACACGACCGGCTATTCCCTGACCAAGGCGGCGCTCAGCCAACTGGTGCGCAACCTCGCCGTCGAGCACGGCCCCGACAACATCCGCGTCAACGCGATCGCGCCGGGCCTGGTCAAAACCCATTTCTCGAAGGTGCTGTGGGAAAACCCGGATGCCTTGAACAAGCGCCTCGCCAAGGTGCCGCTGCGCCGCATCGGCGAGCCCGAGGACATCGCCGGCATGGCCGTGCTGCTCGCCTCCGACGCCGGTTCCTGGATCACCGGCCAGACCTTCTTCGTCGACGGCGGCGATACCATCGATATTTGAGCCGTATATACAACTCGCCCGGCGCTGCCTAGATCGGATCATGATTTATCGGAAGCTGCGCTTGGCTTCGATAAATCCAATCTGTATCAATAATTTAGAGCCGATTCACATGATTGCCGAATTGCTGTTAGCGATTCTGACTAGGAGGCGGACCTTGGTAGTGTTGCAAGGAATGGCCATTATATAGTACATGCTCGTTATACAAGCCAGTTTGGCTGATCGCTCGGCAAACGAGTGGGAGATGTATAAAGACCCACAGAATGCGCTTGACGAGGACCTCGTGCCGACAGGCAAACGCGAAGGAGAGTTCGCGCCTTGAAGGAGGTCAACATGACGATGAAGAAGCGAATGCACCAAACGACTGGTGAACTCGACACGCTTGACGATTTCGCCAAGCTGGGTAGCAAGGGCGTTGAGTTTGAGGCTGCGGCTATTAAGGAGGCTCTGGCGTTGCAGATCGCGGAAGCGATGAAGGCCAGAAATATTTCGCGTAAGCGTTTCGCTGAGCGTATGGGGACAAGTCGTAGCCAGATCAGCCGTCTTCTTGATCCAAAGGATGGTAACATAACGTTGGCTACTCTTCAGCGGGCAGCACGTATCGTGGGCCGTTCTTTAAGGCTGGAGTTGGTGTGATCAGGCCGGTAGCCATGACGCTGTGCTGCCGACTCCGATCATGCGGTTGTCGCTTCCTATACGGTCGAGTGTTGTGCCGCAGCAAGCAAAAGTTCTTGTTTTGTTCTTGTCCACGAAGTAAAACGAAACAGATTGCTTTCCTACCACTTCTGCTCAACGAAAGCCTCCCGACGTGAGCCACTTATCCCCAGAATGGGCCGAAGCGCTTTCGCTGTCGCACCGGCGGGCGCCCGAATTCTATCAGGCAACGGCAGAGATTGAACCTGGTCCCTATGCCGAAGCGATACGGTTCGCTTTGTCAGAATTGCGGCTTGCGGCCGTCTTTTGTATCGAGGGTGTTCCGACGATTGGATTTCTGAACGAGCCGGACGCGCCCGCCGAGCGCATCGACCTCGTGCACCGCGTTCTGTGGAACCAGGGTCTTATGAGTCTGCTACTCGTCATTAGGAACGATGAGCTGATTGCATACTCCCTCGTCAATAAACCGTTCATACGCGAGGCTGGTGTCGGCACTGACCCACGACTGATCACGACCCTTTCTCTTCTTGTGGATTCGCTCAAGCTTCGTGAACTGATTCATTCAACCGAGTCAGGACGTTTCTGGTATGAGAATGACAGCTTCTTTGACCCTGCACAGCGCGTAGACAACGTTCTCCTGTCAAATCTCCTTCAGGCGTTTCGGGAAATTAAAGACGAACTGGGCGGCGAGGCAGCCCAAGCTCTTCTCATGCAGACTATGTTCATCGCCTATCTCGAAGATCGCAAGATTATCGGCGCCAATGTGTTTCGCCAAGCATCAAGCGGTACCTTCTCCACATTTGCAGAATTGCTTGAGGCAAAAACGCCGGTCGCCTTTGAGAGGCTATTTATCTGGTTGAAAGACGCGTTCAACGGCAACGTTTTCAACGCTCCATGCGGATTCGATTTCGGCTCCGCCCCACCGCCAAAAATAAAGACGCATCATTTGCGTGTACTCGCTCGCTTCCGGCATGGCCGCGAGGAGATGGTTTCTCGGCAACTCCGCTTTTGGGGGTATGACTTTCAATACATGCCTATCGCGCTGATCAGCGCCGTCTACGACCGTTTTCTCAAGGAAGAAGCAGACAAAAAAAATGCGGAAGGGGCGTTCTATACGCCTATGTTTCTTGCAGACATGGTGGTGAACCAAGTTTGGGATGAGTTGACCAACGAACAGAAGGCCTCGGGTATTTTTTACGATCCCGCTTGCGGCTCAGGAATTTTTTTAGTTCGACTATTTCAGCGCTTGGTCGCGCATCACTGTCGTAGCAAGAAAAGACGGCATGCAAACTGGAACGAATTGACAGCAATTGCTCGCCGCCTGCATGGCGGCGATATAAACACTTCAGCCGTGCGCGTGGCGGCGTTCTCCCTCTACATCGCGCTCCTGGAACATTCCAATCCACCCGACCTTCCGGCGTTGATCGAAAAGGGCAAGCTCTTACCGTCTCTTTACCGAGACACGCTGCGGCCAGCGGAGGATTTTTTTGGCACACCGGATGAGGGGCGTTACGATGCGGTTGTGGGAAACCCGCCATGGAAAGGACGCGCCGGGCAGATCACGACCGCACAAAAATGGGCCAAAACACAAGGTCTTCCAGACCCGGCAAAGGACATTGCCTGGGGCTTTGTTTTGAAGGCGCTTAGGG